>MWDM01000003.1 GCA_002070565.1 Bacteroidetes bacterium ADurb.Bin139 | reverse complement strand
AACGCTGGCAATGGTCATCGGCACAGACATCAAAAAGGGTATGATCCTCCCTGTCCCACCATTTGATCCATTCCTGGTCTGTACGCACTTCGCCGGGATATACTTCTGTCTGCTGTTGTGCTATTCCCTGTCTCTTTTCAATTTGTGACAGCAGCCAGCTGCGCGATATTACGGCATGCGCCTTCAGATATTCCAGGGTACTGGTAGCGCTCATTTCAGAGGCAATGACACTAATAAGGTAATCTTCAACTGTGAGCACGTTCACAGCCCGGACCATGTTGTTTTCCGGGATCAGGACAAGGGAGCCGCGAAAACGCTGGTCTTCCTTGCGTTCCCAATGGAATTCAATGCCAATGATCACATCTTTAAGAACAAAAGACGCGTTATCATCGTGCGGTTCAAATACAAACCGTTCCTGTTCCTTATCCTGTAAACGCACCTGCCCGTTAGCAGCTGTAGCTGTATATATGCCTGTATACGACCCGTAATTTCCTTCCAGTTCAAATGAGATGGAAGGGGCAAGCAGTATGCCTACTTCAATTGTTTTCTTGCCTGAATTTCCCATGTACGTAATCTGTCTTTGTAAAGATTGTTTGCATTTACTTTTTCCGGTTCAAGTGCCGCATCTGAATTGCCTTCCCAGCGCCTGCAGTTGTACAGGACTTCGTAAATGCGCCCGATCTGGTATTTTCTGGAAAAGCGCAGACCGAGCCCGTAATCCTCACCGTAATTGGTATTGGGCAGGAGGAGCTCACGCAGGATGGGGGTATAAAATGCCCGGGGCGCTCCCAGCCCGTTAATACGCAGGGCGTTATTCCTGCCGTTTTCGGGAGTCCATTCACGGTGGTCTATAATGCCCGGAGGCAGTGTGTTCAATGCAAAATCTGTCATCCTGTAGGTGCCTATAATCATGCCGCACTGTTGCTGGTAAAAAGCATTCACAATCCGTTGCAGTGAATCGGGTCCGGAATAAATATCGTCGCTGTCCAGCTGTACCAGGAACTTCCCGCATTTGCGATGATGCAGGGCTGTGTTCCACAAGCCGCCCACAAACAAATCCTTTCTTGGGGGTGTGATCAGGATCAGTCGCGGATCATCCCTGAATTTTTCTACGATGGAAACCGTCCTGTCCAAACTGTGGTGGTTCACAACGATTACATTGAATGTGAAATCCGCTTTCTGCCCCAGGGCAGAACGAACAGCGTCTTCTATGGTCCTTTCCCGGTTAAATACAGGGATCATGACCGAGGCTTCGTACTCAAAATCCCTCTTTCCCAGATCAACCGGGGTAAACACCGGGGGAAGATAGGCCCCAATGGCTTTCAGGTGTGCAGTACAGGCCTTTTCCATGTCTATCTGCACTTCACGGTTCTTTGGGTCAACATAATCGAATAGTTTTTCCCCGGATTTTCGTGTATCTGTTTCCTCCTCTGTGTACAGGACTTCGTTTATGTGAACAAGTGAAGCCATCCTGCTGACTGTCAGTCTAAGGTTATACATGCCGGCATGCGGATAGTCATCTGTTGTCCGGGCAACGGCTTCTTTAAGGTACGAGGTGTTGTAAAACAAAACCGATCCAAAATTGAAATCATCCCGCAGCGCCCCCTCCTGGCATACTATAAGGGGCATTTTTCTGCGTTGCCCGTCAATTATCTGGTAATGATCTGCATACAACATTCCTGCACGGGTGTCATCTCCCAGCTGGACAAAACGTTCCAGGGCAAGATAACCCGGGGTCAACGGGCTGTATTTGGTGTAGATCAGGGAATAATCTGCCGAGGCTGCCCGGGCTATGGCAGCGACTGTGTTGGTAGAAGTCAGGTTTTTCACCTGTATGACTTCCATTCCGGTACGTGACAGGTCGGTATCCTGCCCGGCAGACAGAAGAAAAATGCGGTTGATTAGCGGCAGTGATCTTAGGTGAGACAAGGTGGCCTCTGCCTGGTGGTAATCGACAGCCGGGATAAAGCAATCAATTCTTTTCATAAAAAAAGTCGGTTTTCTTATTAATGCAGACAAAGGTACAATCTTTTTACTATTTTTGCCGACAGTAACCAAAGTAATAATGATCCAATCCTGTACCAGAACAATCACCCTCCTGTTTCTTTGTATTCTTTCTTTATTATCCGGGTATCTGAGAGGCCAGGATCACACCCCGGTCGCACGATATTACGTTGAACAGAGCGGTGGTTATTCACCGCTCTACAACGGGAAAATTCCGCCTTTGTACAACATGTTTTATGAAGGTACCTATTACCTGGAATCAGATGCATATTACCCCGGGACCGTCGTATACAACGGGAAAATATACGTTGACATGCAACTCAACCTGAACGTGCACAGGGATGAATTGTATGTGAGGATACCCGAATACAATTCCAGCTCGGTCCTTTTAAAGGCTCACGTAGAATCGTTCACTATGGGTGACATGCATTTTATCCATATTGTAAAGGAAAAATGGCCTACAGCCCCGGAGCAGGGATATTACCGTGTCCTTTATCAGGAAAGCGATATTACTGTCCTAAAAAGAACCGTCAAGAGAATGAACAGTTCTACCGCGGCCAACGACAGAAAAGTGTCTTACGTTTTTGAAGAGAATACGTCTTTCTACATCCTGAAAAACGGCTTATTTCATCCGGTCAAGCGAAAATCTTCGGTTTTAACGGCTTTACCTGAAATGCGTAAGGAATTGAAACACCATATCAGGGATGCGAAGCTCAAATTCGGGAAGGATCAGCGGGAAGCGTCTTTGGTTTCTTGTGCAATACAGTATCAAAGGAAGGAACTATGAAAAGACGCCCTGGTATCCGGCAGCACATCCTCCTGCTTACCCTTGTCTTGTCATTCCATGTTGTAGCCCATGCGCAGGAATCTTACAACATGCGCTATGTGACTCTTGATTCCATTGTACAAACACTGGAGCGCCGTACACCTGACCGTTTTTATTATGCCCCCGGACAGACAGATACATTGCTGATCACCCTTCAGGCCGGGGCCAAAGAAGTTCTGGAAACGCTTGGCAGGGAATTGAAAAAAAGCGGTTTTTCACTATACCGCGTGAACCAGCACCGGTGGGCCATTCTCAAAGGAGCTCCCTTGAATGGAATACACGAAGCGTTTTATTCCGATTCCCTGGAGAACGGAAATCACAACCGGAAAGAATTATCGCAGCTTGCCGATGACGGAAAACAGGCCGCAGATTCCGAAAACCGCCTTTATACACTGGGAGACCCCCGGTTTTCAGACCTTGAAGGCAATGTGCGTCTTACCGGGTATATCCATGAACACCTGAGCGGAGAACCGGTTCCGGGGGTAAGCGTCATGACCGGGGACAAGAAATACTACACCTTGTCGGATTCCTACGGATTTTACTCCCTTTCCATTCCCAGAGGATACAACACGCTTATCATACAGGGTTTCGGATACAAGGATTCGCGTCGCTACCTGAGGATATTTTCCGACAGTGCACTGGATCTGAACATAGCAGAAGAGGTTTTTTCGTTGCAGGGAATTGTTATCTCGGCAGAAAAAATGGAAAATGTACGGAATGTGCGCCTGGGTCTTGAACGGGTAAGGGCCGACAGGATCCGCCATATTCCCATGGCTTTTGGAGAAGCAGACGTGATCCGGGCAGTGCTCACCCTGCCGGGAGTCAAATCGGTGGGTGAAGCAGCAGGAGGATTTAATGTCAGGGGTGGTGCAACAGACCAGAACCTGATACTTTACAACCAGGGGACTATTTATAATTCATCCCACCTGTTCGGGCTGTTTTCTCTTTTCAATAACGATGTCATCAGCAGCCTGGAATTGTACAAGAGTTCTATCCCTGCAAAATACGGTGGAAGGATCTCTTCTGTCCTGGAGGTGAATTCAAGGGAAGGCAATAAAAACCGGTTTACCGGTTCAGCCGGGATCGGACTGCTGACGACCAAACTCACCCTGGAAGGGCCCATAATCAAAGATAAGACGTCTTTTTTGCTGTCCGGCCGCACCACGTATTCAGACTGGCTCATGAAGCTTATTCCAAAGGAAAGCGGGTATAATAACGGCTCGGCCAATTTCTATGATCTGAATGCCGGTATATCCCACCGTCTCAATCAGAACAACCACCTGTTCCTGAACGGATATTTCTCCCGGGACAGGTTTTCGTTCGATCCAAATGTATCCTACCGCTACCAGAACATAAACGGTTCTGTCCGTTATCGCAGTGTCCTGACAGACCGTACCAATATGGTCATGACCCTGGCTTATGATAAATACAATTATCATATGCAGGATACCACAAATGCAGCCATGGGTTATGACTTGTCGTTTTCTTTGCAGCAGACTAGTTTCAAAGCCGATTTTTCCACCCGTCTGAACGGAAAACACAAATTGGATTACGGTCTGAATGCCTATTATTATATCCTGGATCCGGGCACTTATGTGCCCTACGATCAAAGATCACTTGTTTCTACAGACATCCTGCAAAGAGAACAGGCCTTCGAAACAGCCCTCTATCTGAGTGATACCTGGGAAATCACCCCGGCACTGTCTGTTGAAATGGGAATAAGGTATGGTTTTTACTCTGCCCTTGGGCCCAACCGTCATTACCTGTATCGTCCCGATATGCCCAGGTCGTTGGAAACCACCATTGACAGCGTGTCTGTTGGAGCCGGAAAAATGGTTGCCCCCTATCATGCGCCTGAATTCAGGTTTTCTATGCGTTATGCCTTTTCCGGCGATTTTTCAGTCAAGGCCGGGTTCAACAGCATGCGACAGAACATCCACATGTTGTCCAACACAACGGTCATATCCCCTACCGACATCTGGAAATTATCCGATGCCAACATCCGGCCCCAGAAGGGCTGGCAAACGGCTCTTGGTATTTATAAAAACCTGATGAACAACACCCTGGAACTATCTATTGAGGGCTACTACAAACATATGGACCGCTATCTGGATTACGCTTCCTTTGCCCGCCTGCTGATGAACCACCGCATAGAGACCGATGTCATTGAAACACGCGGCAGGGCATATGGCGTGGAAGTTATGCTCAAACGATCCCTGGGAAGGCTCAACGGCTGGCTGTCCTACACCTATTCCCGTACAGAACTGAGGCAGGACGATCCCAGGGTGGCTGAGCCTGTCAACAAGGGGAACTGGTACCCGGCACCCTATGACAAGCCACATGATCTGAAACTTGTTGGAAATTTCAAGCTTACCCACCGTTTCAGCTTTTCCATGAATCTGGACTATAGTACGGGAAGGCCCATGACCATGCCGGTTGGCACTTATTACTATGCCGGAGGCTGGAGGCTGTTGTACGGTGAGAGGAACGCACACCGTATCCCGGATTACTTCCGTTTGGATATAGCCTTCAACATAGAGCCGTCTCATAAACTCACCCTGCTGACCCACAGTTCAGTTACTATAGGAGTGTACAATGTGACGGGAAGAAAGAATCCTTATTCTGTATTCTTCCAGACAGAAGGCAATACGGTTAATTCCTACATGCTTTCCATTTTTGGTTGTCCTATTCCCTACATCACATACAATATCAGGTTCTAATGTCTATACTTATGAAATACCTGTGGAAGCTTTCGGGGATCTTACTTCCGGCACTCATATCGGTATCCTGTATCGTTCCCTACGAGCCGGAAGAACTTGTTAATCTGGATGATATCATAGTAGTTGAAGGGAACATCTCACTCACCGGCCCCTTTAGTGTCCGCATTACCAGGAGTGCCCCCATCAGTTCCTACCAGTACGGTCAGAGAACCATAAAATATGAGCGCAATGCCAGGGTTTTCGTCCGCAACAAACAGGGACAAACATACACAGCAGATTCCGTTACTGCCTATGGTGAATATCTTTTTGATTTTTCCGGGCAGCACCCCGGCCTGCAGGAAGAGTACCAGCTGGTTATTGAATCACAGGACGGACGCACTTATGAGACGGATTTCCGTAAATCCCGGCATAGCAGCGACATGGAACTGCATTATAAAATAGATACGGTGGCGGAAAAAATAAGCATCTATGTCAGCTCCCATGACCAGGCCGGATTGTCCAGGTATTATTACTGGCAGTATGCCGAAACCTGGGATTATGTCTCTCAGATGCCGGCATATTGTTATTTTGACGTTTCCTCGGTCAAGGAAACAAAAGGCTCCAGACCCTGGATGTATCGCTGCTGGGACAGCCGTGCATCTTCCGAAATCCTGCTGGTCGAGACATCGTCACTTGTACAGGACAGAATCGTAGACCTGGAGATCCATTCCATCAATTTCCGGGATATCCGCATAACCCAGCATTATTGCATTGATGTAACCCAGACCGTGCTGGATAATGATGCCTACCTGTATATGGAAAATATGCGAAGGAATTCGTACGACATAGGTAATATTTTTTCACCCCAGCCAAACGAGATCAGCGGTAACATCCGTTGTGTGACCGATCCTTCTGTCCGTGCCATTGGATTTGTATCTGTGTGCAATTCTGTAAGGAAAAAATTGTTTATCAACTGTATAGGACTTCCCGGCTATATCCGGGAACCCATGCCCCCGGACACGATTGTACCTCTGGATGCCAAGGTAAGCTTAATGCTGTCTCTGATCCAGGAGGGATATTCCCCCCATACGATAGACCCGCTGGCAAAAGTAAGCTACTGGAATCTCACAAGGTGCATAGATTGCCGGAGCAAAGGCGGACAGCCGGTGGTCCCCGCCTTCTGGCCGGTTGAATGGCCATGGTTTTGAAAGTTGTAATTATGAAACGGATCCTTACAATACTTATACTATCTGCAACTTCACTGCTACTGCAGGCACAAAGCCACATGCTGCACGAAAGGCTGTACCTGAGTACAGACAAGGAATGTTATCTTGCCGGCGAGCATATCTGGATTTCTGCCTTTTGCTACGATGCGGTAACCGGAAAACTTTCCCCTGTGAGCGCCGTGGCATACATAGAACTGCAAAACCTTTCCGGTTCCGTGGTACAGGCCAAGATAGCCCTTGCTGCCGGCCGTGGCAGCGGATTGATAGACCTTCCCCTATTCCTGCCTACAGGGAACTACCGTCTGCTGGCTTACACCCGTTATATGTATTCAGAAAGTGAAAATAATGTGTTTTCACGGATCATAACAATCTACAATCCCCTGACATCGCTGCGTTCCGATAATGTGAAAGTTGATTCCGGCTCAGGACCTGTCGTCAAACAAAAGGCGAATCAGGACAATAACCCGGAACTTGGTGTTTTCACAGACAAAAACGTGTACCAGCCCGGAGAAGAGGTAAGGATAACGCTCAGCCATTCCCTGCCCAAAGAAGTATCACTTTCCGTTTCTGTTTTCAGAAAAGAGAATTTGAATCATTTTAGCAATCCATCCATTTCGTTTCTCGTTGACAGCACAAGGAATCAGACCTTTACCCCTTTTTCTTTCTGGCGGGTTGATTACCCGGGCGAAGTCATAAGGGGACATGTAGTGGACCAAAACAACGATCCTGTGGCCCCCTCCGGAGGTTTTGGATCGTATATTTCCATTGCAGGAAGCCAGGTACAATATTATACCGGGGAGCTGGGGGATAATGGCCGTTTACGTTTTTTTACTTCCAACCTATACGGCAACGGCACCCTGATAAGCTATATACCGTCGCACAACGACAAACAGTATCACCTGGTGCTGGATTCTGTGTACATGAATCCCCGGGTACATGAACTTCCTGAACTGATCCTGGATGTCAGACAACAGCCTGTACTGGAGGAAAGAAGCCTGGGTGTTCAGTTGTGGCATGCCTTTGGCCTGGATTCCCTGTTCAGGGAGGAAAGAACCGAAACCAACCTTCTGTTTGAAAATTCGGGGATTGTTTACAAACTGGACGAGTATACACGTTTCCCCACCATGGGAGAAGTAATAGTGGAATTCGTAAGAGAAGCCCGTTTTAGGACCATCGGAGGCTCCCGCGTGCTGCAATTGCGCCTGAGAGATGCCGGCGGAACCGTTTATTATGTAGACGATCCTACCCCGCCGCTTGTGCTACTGGACGGAATACCGGTCCGGGACCATGAAAAAATATATGCCTATGATCCCGCCCTGGTCAGGGAAATAGTAATATATCCGGACAAATATGCCTTCGGCCCCATATACTACAACGGGATACTGTTTCTGAAAACGTACCGTGGCGATTTTCCTGACCTGGAAATGAAGGAATCTATGCGTATACATGAATTCCAGGGAGTTCAGAATCCTCATTCTTTCGGGATGGTACCCCGTGATAGCCGGCTGCCCGATGTACGCCATACCCTGTACTGGAATCCCCGGGTTGATCTTAAAGGTACTGAACCGGTCACAATCAGGACAACAACATCGGAAACAAAAGGAACTTTTGTGGTGGTAGCCGAAGGAATGAACCCCGAGGGGAAAACCTTCAGGAATTCGACAGAGTTTACCGTAAAATAACTTTTTTAACGTCCGGTGACCTGCAGGTACATGCTTTTAGCCACCTGGTAATCCCTTATGGCATCAATTCTTTTATCCTGACTTTCCTGCAAAAAACCCCGTGCGGCGAGCAATTCGGTAAGGCTTACCGTACCGGCCCTGTAATATGTTTCGTTCAGACGGGCGTTTTCCCGGGATTCCTCAACCGTAAGTTCTGCCAGAAGGTATTTCTGGTAAGATTCCACAAATTTGCCCCAGGCCTGGCGGATCTGCATGAGCAATTGCTGATGGCCGTCTTCCCTGCGTATCTGTGCTTTTGATTCTTCAAGCTTTTTCTGGCGGATGGCATAAGACCCTCTGGCCCAATCGGAAATGGGAACACGAACAGCAGCCATGACGCCTCCGTTCCAGTTGTTTTTGTCTAAAAAATTTTCATAATAGTAAAACGCACCTATACCAACCTGGGGCATATAGGAAGCAGTTTCTATCTTTTTCTCCAGTGCTGCCGCACGCACACCCATTTCCAGGAGCTGGTATTCTGTTCTGAGTGAGAGCACCTGGGAAGGCTCAAGAAAATACTGTATAGGATCGCTTACCGTTAGATCCCCGGGAGGAGCGATCATAAAATGATCCACCGAATCGACAGGCAAACCCATCTGACGGGCCAGGGCCATGTTAGCCAGGAAAATACCGTTTTCCAATTCCACATTTTTTGTTCTCAGGGTATGTTGCTGCAATGTGACCTTCAACACTTCGTTTTGTCCCAGGATGCCTGCATTTACGGCCTGTTGCACGTCTTTGTACAGAGAATCCAGCACCTGCTGCATGACAGCAACGGTTTTTCTTTTTTCATACAACGAATATAAAAGCCAGAAGTATTCGTCTGTCCTGGCAAGGACTTCATCTTTTTTCAGGGCAGTAAACAGCTCACTGGCACGAATCCCGGTATCGGCAAGTTTTGTGGAATAAAAAACTTTCCCCCCCATAAAAACAGGCTGAACAGCCATAGCACTCACCATTACCCCGTCTTTGAGAAGCGCCATGCTGCCCAGCATGCCCAGATCCAGCGATATCACAGAATTGCTTGCTTTAAACCCCATTCCGAAGGCAGAAACATTGGGGAAAAAGTAAGTAAGGGCCTGTTTTTTCATCTGAAGGGATATTTGTTCCCCGATCTTCATCTCCTGCAGCTGAGCATTCTTTTCAATGGCCATTTGTCTGCAGTCTTCAAGGGTATACGTATACGTCTGAGCGGCAAGATGCTGAAATATGGCAGGAAAACAGAGAGTAATTATCAGGTAAATGGTCTTCCTCATGATCAAGTCAGTTTTTCAGGTTCACGAATAGATTTGATCCTGTCCTGTTTCCTGTAAAAGAGCCAATATATAACGGGCAGAAAAACAGACACAAAGAACATAGAAGTAAGAACACCAAAAAAGATGGTGGCTGCCATGGGAGCCCAGAGTGAATCGTTGGTGATGAGCATGGGAATGACTGCGACAGCTGTTGAAGAAGATGTCTGGAATATGGGCCGGATCCGCCGGCATCCCGCCAGGAATGCTGCTTCCTTAACAGAACTGCCTTCCCTGCGGAGCAACTCGGCATAATCAAACATGATTATTCCGTTTCTGACCACCAGTCCTATCAGGGTCACCAATCCCAGGAATGTGGTCAGGCTTACCGGCAGACCCAGAACCCAGGTTCCCACAAAGGCACCCAGTATGCTTAGCAAGGTAGAGCCCATGACCAGTAATGAGAGGGAAATTTTTTTGAAGTGAAAAAGCAGGATCAGGAAAATCAGGAAAATGGCGATACCCACCCCTTTAATGATGCCGGGCAACATGGATTTGTCTGCCTGGTACGTGCCGCCGTACTGGTACCAGACCCCATCGGGCATAGGCGTATCGTCCATTATATCAACAACCTGGTCAAATACGTCGGTGGATATTTTTCCGTACTTCAGGTCCATCATCAGGGTGAGCGTGGGATACCCGTTCCTTCTCACGATCTGCGATATGTTCCATTCCGGCTCAAGGGTGGCAATCTGGCGCAACGGGACACCGGCACCGGGTATAATTCCCTGAATGTATTCGTTTCCAAGCCTGTCAGCAGAAGGGGGTTCGTTCTGTCTGTCGGTACGAATAAGCACCGGGATCGTCTTTCCGTCTGACCACATGGAAGTCGCAGGCACCCCGGAATACCTGGATGCCAGGTTCAGGGACAGTAATCCCGGGTTGATGCCCACGTGGGCAGCCGCAACCGGGTCTATGTTAACTCCTATGCCATATTGCATGCCTCCAAAATCGGAACGGACACTGGCTATGTAGGGGATTTTCCGGAATTCGGCGGCAAGAGAATCTGCCAGGACCATCATGGCCTGCTTGTTTTCTCCCTTGAGCCTTACTTCTACCTCATTGGCAGAAAGCAAGGAATAATCCAGCCTCCTGACCCGGACATAGGTGCCGGGAAAATAATGCATGTATTTTTCCTGGAACAGGGCTACAAGGCTTTCTGTTGCCTTGTATGAAGGTGTGTTGACAATAAACTGTCCGTAATGGGGCCCGGGTATCTGAGGCGTATAGGAAGCCTGGAAACGGGGAGCACTGGTGCCCACAAAAGAGGTAATGGCCAATACCCGCTCTTCCTGCTGCATAAGCCTGCACAGTGAATCGGTCAACTTTTCAGTCTCTTCCACCGATGAACCGAAAGGAAGGTAAATTTCAACCACGAACTGGTTTCTGTCTGCCATGGGCATCAGGCGCTTAGGCAAGTGCTGGTAAACAAAATAAGGCGATACCAGGAAAAATATGATCACTGCTATCACCCATTTGGGATGGGCGAAGGATATGCGTAAAGTTTTTTCATAGAATATCCCGAATAATTCCAGGATGGAAACGTCTCGTTTACTTTTCTGCCGCTGTTTTTCCACCACCTGCTTTAACCCTTTACGGATAGTGAAGTACTGGAAGTAAGGTATGAACAGCATGGCAACCAACAAAGAGACCATCAGGGAAATGGAAATGGTCCAGGGTGCCATGAAGATGAACTCTACAAAATTTTCCGGAAATGTAAAATAAAAGGGGAAGAAGGTGATGCTGATGGCCAGGGTGGCCGAAAAGACAGATTTAAAGTAGGAATTGGCTGCTGTAATGGAAGCCTTCCACCGGCTCATACCCTGATCAAGCAGAGTCATATAATTATCTATCACCACTATGCTGTCATCCACGACCATGCCCAGGACAACCAGCAGGGAAGCCAGTGTCACGGTGTTGATCTCAAAGCCCAGCACATACATGATCCCCAGGGATATGAATATGGTAATGGGAATGGTTGCTGCGGCAACAGAAGCCACGCGCAGGGGAAGCATCACCATCATGACAGCGATTACTGTCAGTACGGCCAGGAGCATTTCCTTAAGAAATGAGTACACCGAATCCTTCACCACCTGGGGCTGGTCTGCAATCCGGAAAACGCTAACATCGGGGGGCAGTTCCGATTCAAAATCCTTAAGTACCCGGTTCACCTGTTTTCCCAATTCCACCATATCAAATCCCTTGCTCATTTCCATGGACAGGAGCAGGCATTTTTTGCCGTTGTTTGTAATGTAAGAAGAAGGGGCCGGGTATTCTCTGACAACACGTCCAATATCCTTGACGCGAAGAACATTGCCCGAGGGATCAAAGTAAATGGGCTGTTCCAGGATTTGTCTTTCGTTCTGATAGGCATTGTTCAGGTGGAACGGGATGCTTCCGCCGGGTGAATTCAACGTTCCGGCAAAAGTAACCAGGCCTGATGAAAACAGCTGTACCATAATCTGTTGCGTATTCAAAGCATACGCAGCCAGTTTATCTTTGTCCAGATAAATGTTGATTTGTTCCTGCTGCTGGCCATAACGCTTGATATTGGTTACTATGGGCAGCGGCCTGAGGCGCCCTTCCAGCCTGTCAAGACAATCGTCCAGCTGATCGTATGTGAGGGATTCGCTTTCCAGGGTAATAAGAATGGCCGAGGTTTCACCAAATTCACTGATGACCATCAGCGGCAATACTCCGGAGGGCAGCTGGGCTTTGAATTCTTCCAGATCCAGGCGCAGGTTTGCATAGAAGTTGCGAGGCGTTTTTTCCTTTTCTGTAAGATCCAGAACAAAGTAGACAATCCCATCACGGGTCAGTGAATAAGTCTTTTCACGGTCAATCTCTTTATAGCTGAGGATTCGTCTTTCAAGAGGGATGGTAAGTTGTTCTTCCACCTGGGCGGAGGAAGCTCCCGGGTAAACACCTACTACCAGGGCATTGCGGATGGTAAAATCGGGATATTCCTTTTTGGGCATATTGGGCAGGGCGAAAATACCCAGGCCTACAAGGAAAGTAACCAGCAGTAAAACGATCTTATGGTTGTGCATCGTCCATTCGACAATGCTTCTGCGTTTTCTACTCATTTGTGACGGTTACCTTTATGTTTTCGCTCAATCTCTGATACCCTTCCACCACGATCCTGTCACCGGGAGATATTCCTTTCAAAACGGAGATCCCGCCCGGCACAATCTCACCCACCCGGACCATCTTTCTTTGTGCTACATTATCCTGGTCCAGGAGCCATACAAAATGACCTTTACCGAATTCAAGAGGAAGCACGGCGCGAACCGGCACCACCAGCGCAACCTCTGCGGGCAGGTTACTCAGAAAAACCTTGCAGACCATACCCGGAAGCAATCCCGGGACTTCACGTTCAAGAGAAATCCTGACCTGGTAACCGTGGGTATACGGGTGTGCCTGGACGCCTTTTTCTGTTACCTTACCCTTTAGTTCCAGGTTCCTGAGTGCTCCTACCACAATGCGGGCCGCCTGTCCGGTATGGGTGTCAAATATCTCATTTTCAGGGACAGAAACCATGACCACGGGATGGTGCGTATTCAACAAAGTCAGTACCGGCTGATCCGGTAACACATTCATGCCGGGTTCCATCATGCGTTTTTCCACCACCCCGCGCTGTGGGGCAATGAGTTTGGTTTCTGCCAGGGCTATTGCCGATATGCGCTCGGCAGACCTGGCCTGTTCCAGTTTAGTCTGGATATCGATGTATTGAATTTCGGGCAGGCTCTGGGATTCGTACAACAGGGTCATTCTCCGGTAAGCATCTTCTGCCTGCCTGAGTGTGGCTACCGTAGTGGCATGCATGTTCTCCAGCAACCCGGCATCTGTTTGGGCAAGCAATTGTCCTTCCCGGACCTCTTGCCCTTCTGTGACATAAACGTTTTTAATTTTTCCAGGAGCCGGAAAACTTAACAAGACATTGTTTGATTCTTCCAACACACCAACATACTCCCTTTCCAGCGCTAAAGTGGTTTCCGAGACAGTATGAACACGTACATTTACCGGAAGTGGTAATTGCTGGTTTTTATCCGACTTAGACCCACAGGAAGAAATAAATGCCAGAAGGCCAAAAACAATCGGAATACCAGATTTTTTGAACAATTCCATAACAGATTGGTTAATCAAGGCAAAAGTAATTAAAATCAATCAAAACCTTTATATTTGCAAAGAATAACTATGAAAAACCACACCCCCAGACTTTTGCTTCATGCCTGTTGTGGTCCCTGTTCCACAACAGCCCTGGAACGTTTATTCCCGGACTATGATGTATCCGTTTTTTTCTACAATCCCAATATTGCCCCGCACGATGAATATAACCTGAGAAGGAATGAAGCAAAGCGATTCACAGAAGAGGCCTACGGCAGTAAAGTCCCTTTCCTGGAAGGTCAGTACCGCCCCGATGTTTTTCTGAATTCTGTTAAAGGATATGAACAGGAACCCGAAGGCGGGCTCCGCTGTGCCATATGCTACAAGCTCAGGTTGGAGGAAACTGCCCGTTATGCCAATGAAAATGGTTATTCATTTTTTTGTACCACACTGACTGTCAGCCCACACAAAAATGCTTTGCTGATCAATAAAACAGGGGAAGATCTGGCCGTTCGATACAACAAACTGATCTACCTGCCTTCAGATTTCAAAAAACGGAACGGTTTTCGCCGTTCCGTTGAATTGTCACAATCATTTAATATATACCGCCAGAATTATTGCGGGTGCTTGTTTTCTTTACCCTCCTCCTCTATCTGTAAAGGAAACGCTTGATACTGCGTTTGGGTGTCTTTTCAAAAGCTTCAGGTTGTAATTCAATTTTGGCTATACGGCTGAAAACCGGTAAGAGCATATTAAGCCTCATACGGTTTTCTTCCATTAATTGAGCCAGGTGCATAGAATCCAGCGATTTCTGAGACACCCGGTCGTAATCGGGAAATACCAGGGCTACCAGTTTTTTATCACGCTCTACAACAATTGATTCCACCACGTAAGGTTGATTGTTTAGCTTGTCTTCGATCTCTTCGGGATAAATATTCTGTCCGCTGGCCCCAATGATCAGGTTCTTGCTGCGCCCCTTTATAAATACATTATTTTCCTTATCCATAATCCCAAGATCACCGGTACGTAGCCACCCGTCTTTGGTGAAGGCAGCTGCCGTTGCTTCGGGATTTTTGTAATAGCCCAACATGACATTGTCTCCGCGGGCCTGAATTTCTCCCACGATGGTGCGGGGATCGTCGGAATCAATTCTGAGCGACATCCTGTGCACCGGTTTTCCGCAGGATCCCTTAACAAATTTCCTGGTGTCCTCATAAGAAAGAAGCGGTCCGCATTCAGTCATTCCGTAGCCCACGGTATAAGGCAGTTTCACAGCTTTCATCAGATCTTCCACTTCCTGGTTGATGGCCGCACCGCCAATGACAATGGTGCGTATCCTTCCGCCAAAAGCATGAAGCAGTTTCTTGCGGATCTGTTTGTAAATGACAGATGCAAGACCGGGAACTTTCATGACGGATTTGACAATCGGTTTCCGGATGGTTGGAAAAACAGAACTCTTGAAGATTTTTTCTATCACAAGGGGTACGGTGATCACCATATAGGGCCTGACAGTTGCCAGGGCATCCAGCAGTACCTTGGGAGAAGGGACTTTCCCCAAGAAAAAGACCTGGGTTCCTCCGGCCAGCTGGTAAAGGAATTCAAAGGCCATTCCGTACATATGAGCCATTGGAAGCATGGAGACCAGCGTGTCGTCAGGACCGTTTGGAATTTCACTTTGTCCGTACTGGATATTGGAACTGATATTTCTGTAAGTCAGCATAACTCCCTTTGGGGCACTGGTTGTGCCTGAAGTGTAGTTTATAAGCGCCAGATCATCAAAATTATCGGTGGGATAGTCAACTTGTTCGGGACCAAATCCGTCGGGGTATTTTGCCTGGAACAGAGCGTCCAGTGAGTCATATACCTGCTTAATGGCCTTGTCTTTAGCATAAAGAAGTTCAAAGCCTTCCAGGCAAATCACAAGTTTCAGGAGTGGCATCCTGGCGATGTCTGTCTTTTCCCAGATATCCCGACTTACAAAAAAGATACAGGCTTCTGAATGGTCTGTCAGTGTCATTACGCTATCGGGCAGAAAATCGTTCAGTAAAGGCACAGCGACGGCTTCGTAAGAAGTGACTGCCAGGAATGATATGCCCCATTCTGCACTGTTGGGACCGCATAGCGCTACCTTATCCCCTTTTTTCAATCCCAGCTTTTCAAACAGGACATGGTGCCGGGCAACATGTTGGGCTATTTCGCCGTAAGTATAGGAATTCTTCTTGTAATTGGTGAGACCGGGCGAATTCCATGCCTTGACAATACTATGTTGGATATATTCCAGATAATGAGTTTTCATAACCGATTTTTTTTAACTGGTTAAAAATAAGTATTTTTTTGAAATAACCCTTCCCCCGGTCAGATAAATCAGACGTTCCTCAGGACCAGTGCAGTTCCCATTCCTCCCCCAATGCACAATGAAGCAAGTCCGTAGCTGGCTTTCCTGCGTTTCATTTCATGGATCAATGTAACGGTGATCCTGTTCCCGGATGCTCCTATGGGATGTCCAAGGGCTATGGCCCCCCCGTTGACATTGCAATGCGTATCAAGCCACGAACGGTCCACACCTTGCTGTTGTTGCAGCTCTATCATGACGCCAAGGGATTGCGCGGCAAAAGCTTCGTTGAGTTCTACAACATCCATCTGATCCAGTTTTACCCGGACCCTTTTAAGCACCTTGTCAATAGCCGGTACAGGTCCCATGCCCATAAAGGCAGGGTCAACACCTGCCTGTGCCGTAGCCACCACTTCTGCAAGGGGAATCAGGCCAAGGTCGTTCGTTGCCTTTTCGGAAGCAAGCAATACAAAAGAAGCTCCGTCGTTGATTCCCGAGGCGTTTGCAGCAGTGACCGTTCCGTCTTTTTTGAAAGCGGGACGCAGGGAAGCCATTTTCTCCGGTGTTGTCGTCCTGTTGGGGAATTCATCCGTATCAAAGACAATGATGTCCTTCTTACGGGTAATGCTGACGGGAACAATTTCGTCTTTGAATTTTCCGGTATCAATGGCATGAATTGCTTTCTGTTGCGAACCGAATGCAAATTCATCCTGCTGCTCACGTGTTATATGATACTTTTGGGCAACGTTCTCGGCGGTAATACCCATGTGATAATTTCCAAAAGCATCTGTCAGCCCGTCACATACCATATGATCTATCGCTTTAAAATCCCCCATCTTGATACCTTCCCTTATCCCATGCATCACAAATCCCGAGGAAGACATGTTTTCTACCCCTCCGGCAAGTACCACCGATGCCTGCCCGGCAAGGATTGACTGACATCCGTTCATGATCGATTTCATGCCGCTTCCGCAGATCATGTTGATGCCATAGGCCGGAACATGATACGGAATTCCGGCATTAACCGCCGCCTGGCGGGCAATACCCTGTTTTTGTCCTGCCATCAGGACGTTCCCCACAATGACTTCATCTATTACAGAGGGATCCAGTTTTGTTTCTTCCAGGATGTTGCGAATGACTATCGATGCCATTTCGGCAGGGCTCACACTGGTTAGTGATCCCATCATTTTTCCTACGGCTGTACGTTTAGCTGCTACGATGTATATTTTTTCCATGATATTGATTTTATGATAAACTACATATTCTTTAAATTTTCCGATATAATCAGCCGGCACCCGGTGGCCTGCTGTACCTGTTCCAGGGTAAATTCACTGTTGATTTCCTTGAGCACAAGGCCGTCAGGAGTAACATCCATAACGCCCATTTCTGTAATAATCCGGTCTACCTGGGCTGCCGCCGTCAGGGGCAGGGTGCAATGTTCCAAAATTTTATGTTGTCCTTTGGCAGTGTGCTCCATAGTCACGATGACTTTTTTTGCTCCGGTGATCAGGTCCATGGCCCCTCCAATTCCCGGTGTCTTGATCCCGGGTATTGACCAGTTTGCAATGTTTCCTTTTTCATCTACCTGCAACGATCCCAGCATGGTTACATCCACATGTCCTCCCCGGATTATGGCAAACGATGTGGCGGAATCAAAACAGGAACCCCCCGGCTGCAATGTGATGGGCCCTCCCCCGGCATCGATCAGGTTAGGATCTTCCTGGCCTGGTTCCGGCGGATTTCCCATACCCATGCATCCATTCTCAGATTGCATAATCACTTTTACTTTAGGCGACAGGTATTTCAAAACCTGTGTGGGCAGTCCTATACCCAGATTTACAACGTCTCCGTCTTTCAACTCTATGGCTGCGCGACGTGCAATGGTTTCCCTGATTTGATTCTTGTCCATGATTTTATGCTTAAAAATGTTTTTATTGTTTTGCTTTTCTTTTTACATACTCCTGGGCTACGAAGGATGCCACATCATTGGCATAGGTGTTGACACCGAAACCGGCATCAAAGCCCAGCTCTTTGGCCAGTTCATGCGATATCCGGGGTCCGCCGCAAACAAGTATCATGCGGTTTCTGATTCCCTCGGCCTCGGCCATCTCTATGAGCTCGGTACAATTCTTTATATGAATATCTTTCTGCGTAACCGTCTGGGAAACAAGCACGGCATCGGCCGAATGGTGGATGGCCTTTGCAATCAGTTCTTCGTTGGACACCTGTGATCCAAGATTGTGTGCTTCAATCATGGCGTAGCGCTCCAAACCGTAATGACCGGCATATCCTTTCATGTTCATGATGGCATCGATACCCACGGTGTGTGCATCTGATCCGGTACTTGCCCCCACCATGACCAGTTTGCGGCCTATGTGTTCCCGGATGTAGTCATCCACCTGCTGCATATCCATCACCTTGCTATCAACCTTGGGTACGCGGATGGTGGTATAATTCACGGTGTGGCGAAGACTCCCGTATGCGTTGAAAAAAGTGAAACCGGGTGTCAGCTCCTTTGTAAAGACAACCTGGGGGTTGTCCATTCCCATGCTGCGAATCAATTGTTTGGCTGCTTCTATGGCTTCCGGCCCCGAGGGAACCGGCAAGGTAAAGCTAAGCTGGACTTTCCCGTCGTTCATGGTGTCACCATAGGGCTTTACCCTTTTCAAATCCAGTGTTTTATCAAAGTCCTGCACTTCTGTTGAATACAAACCTCCGCCCATAATTATCTTTTTCCTTTAAATAATTCAATAAATGGATTCCAATATAGGGGTGATTTCCGGGTCACCCCGTCCAGACCTTTTCCCCCTTCCCTATGCCTGCGAACTCCGGCAAATTTGCCTTTTTCAAGGGCCGTAAATAGTCCTTCTTCCTTCACGTCTTCAAGCAATTTGCAGGCATTATCCAACACTTCCGATGCGCGCCGCCTGATGATCCCGTCCTTAGTGAATTCAATTTCTCGCCCGATGTCTTTGAAATTGTTGAAGATATACCGTGCGTTCTCAATGGAAAGATACCTGTCGCTCATAAAGGGTGTATGGATGGCTTCTGTAGGCATGCCCAGCAGCTGAATGCCCTGCCCGGTCCAGATACCTGCAATATTGAACAGGGCATCCTGGATATGACCCTTGAAAATGTTTCCGGTCATGAACTTGGTGGGAGGCATGTATTTGAGTGGGGCACGCGGGAAGATTTCACGGGTCATCTGCGCCTGCGCCAGTTCATACAGGAATGCATTTTCCAGTTCAGGGTCCATTTCAAAGGCATGTCCCAGGCCCATCTGTTCTTCCGGTATGCCGGCTATGATTGCCAGTTGTTCATTGATAAAATCCGAGGCAAGGACCGTATGGGCTTCTTCAAAGGCATCTGCCGTAGTAAGGTAATTGTCTTCACCGGTGTTGATGATCACCCCGGCAAATCCGTTAATTATCCTGGAAAAATACTGGTCTACCAGGGTCCTTTGCATATTGATGTCCCGAAACAGGATCCCGTAGAGGGCATCGTTAAGCATCACATCCAGCCCTTCCAGTGCTCCCATAATGGCGATCTCGGGCATACACAGGCCTGAGCAGTAATTGCACAACCTGACATAACGACCGGTTTCGGGCATGATCTGGTCCAGGGCTTTGCGCATGATCCTGAAATTTTCCTGGGTGGCATATGTCCCTCCAAAACCTTCTGTAGTGGCACCATAGGGAACGTAATCAAGCAATGATTGTCCCGTAGTGCGGATTACCGCAACAATGTCTGCACCCTGGCGGGCAGCTGCCTGGGCCTGGACGGCGTCTTCATAAATATTTCCGGTGGCTACGATCACATAGAGAAGAGGACGGGGGCCTTCCCCATACTTTTTTATACCTTCTTCCCTCGACTGTCTTTTAGCCCTTATCCTTGAAACGCTATCCTCTATGTAGGGGCTGAGCGCCCGGGCAATATTTTCCGGTTTATTGATTTCCAAACATGAAAAATCAAATTCCCCGGCTGCAATTTCACCTGCAATCTGTACAGGACTCTTACCCGTGCGGCTGACGGCTATGCCCAGGAAACGAAGCACACCATCTCCCAGAATCCCCTTTTGGCTGACTGCATCAACCACAAGATTGGGCAGTGGAATACCATCGATATCTGTTCCGTCAATTCCCACCAGCCGGCACAGTGTTCTTTCGACTGCAACGGTGGTATAATTTTCAACGAATTGCTGTACCTGGCCGGCTATTTCACCGGCCATGGTCCTGGCACTTTCTACTTTTTTAAAATCAAGCCCTAATTTTGATTCTCTCATTTTTTTGTGTTTTTCACATATTGTTGTGCAGATTGGATAAAAGTCTCGTCTACGCCCAGCAAACGTGCTATATGCAAGGCTTCCATGGGAACAGACTCTTCTTTTTCCTCAATCAGGCTGTAATTCATATGTTGGTTCATCATCAACGGATCCAGCCGTCCTTTTACCTGTGTGCTGTCAAAGCCGCTAACACGCAGTTTACGGCAGGAAAGGCCCAGGTCTCCGTAATGCGTGCTTATCAAAGACATTGTCTTGTGGCGGTCCAGGAATTCAACCAGGGCACATAAAATGGCTGCTCCTTCGGCCGGATTTGTAGTTCTGGCCGGTTCATCGGCAAGAACAAGCACCTTGTTCCCTCCCCTGATCCTGGCCATTATTCTGTCCAATTCAAGCATTTCGGCTGCAAATGATGACAAGCCCCTGTATTGGTCCTGTTTGTCGCCTATGACCAGAAAAACGTCCTTTACCAGGGGAATTGACGCGCTCCGGGCAGGCACAAAAAAAGAAAACTGTGCAAGCGCCTGTATCAGGGCCAGTGTTTTTAAAACCACGGTCTTGCCACTCATGTTGGCACCAGTCAGAAGACAGGGGCCGCTTTCCAGTGAAATGGATACAGGCTGGAACACCCTGTTAACAGATTTCAGGGTATCGGCAATAACGGGGTTAATCATGCCTTCTGCCTGGAAAACAAAGCGATCCGGTCCTGTTGCTATCCGGGGTCTGACCATGCCGTAACGTTTGGCCAGTGCGGCTTTTGCAAACCAAATCTCCAGGCGGGCGATACGGTCAAAATTATCCTGCAAAACGATATGCATCGGGCTCAATTCAGAAGAAAGCCTCTTCATTACAGCCAATTCTTCCTCTCTGATCCGGTCCCGGGCATCATTCCACCTGTCCGTTTCCTTTTCAGGATCGATTCCTTTTGCAAGCTTCCTGGCCTGAGATAAAGCCTGGCTGTAGGCATCGTAGAGATGGAAGGATACCATTCCGTTCCCAACAGGGTCAAGAAGGTCAAATGTCTTCTGAAGGGATTGCAGGTTTTCATGCTTGAAACCGAGGGTGCCGAGCAACGTTATAAAATCCCTGCACAAGGCTGCAAAATACTTGATTTCAAAAAGTTCCACCTCGTCCAGAACCCGGTTCTCACGCAGGGCATCCAACGTTCCTCTGATGTCGTGTACCTGGGTGAAAAGATGGCGCAGTTGCATGATGCCGTTGTTGAACCTTTTGTCATTAAGGAGTTCAAGGGCATTTTGGACAATATCCAAATTCGATTCCAGAACCTTCTGACTGGTGCAAAACAACTCCTGCATCAGGTAACGGCGTACACGGGAACCGGATAATTCCATTTTACCGGCCAGATAGTGAAGCCCTTCAATTCGTTCAGAATAACGAGCAAAAGTCATTTTTCCATTCTTTTTATATCATAAACAGGCACCTCGATGGCCTGCTGAATCTTATCTACAAGTTGCCCGGAATCAAGCCGGACTCCATCAGGAGAAACGGGATTAACGCATACAGCCAGCAGGTTGGTCTTATACAGCTGAAAAATGCGGCCACCCTTGCGCAGGAATGTGTAAAACACACGCGGTTCTGCAAAAATGCGTGTAAAATCCCTGATATACAGCTCGGTTTCACTTGCATTCTTTCTTTCTCCCAACGCTTTCAGAAGTATGTTGCTCACCACACCCGGAACATACAGCCTGTCACCGCACTTTTCAAGGACCTGCCGGACCTGCTCTGAAAGCAGGGCCTGTCCGGCTATGGGTTCTGTCACATCGCCCTGCGGGGTAACGGCCCGTACTCCGTTGGTAATGCCTTCCAGTTTTTTCACAAGGTCCTCAGGTGCGCGGGGAAGGCATATGGTATCGTACACATAGCGCGTTTTTTCTACCAGTGTCTTCATGTGCGGAGAATAGGCAGCTCCCGTGGCCAGGACCATCGAGGCCGTCACCACAGGAGAAGCAGGACTAAGACGTGAAATGGCACCGTCCACCAGGCAAACATCCACGTGAAACCTTTTAGGTATCTGCATTATCCACTCCCGTAGAGAAACAGTGTCAGAAGGCCCGGCAAGGATCATTTTCCCCCTTTCCAGGGCTCTGGCTGTAACCATCTTGCCCAACACAGTTGTGTGCTCCCCTACATGGCATATCTCTGCATCAAAACGTTTTTCCAGGTAATAGGAAGCAGCCGTGGTAAAATACATGCCCCTGTCCAGGAAAATGTCGGGCTTTGCAGTGTGTGTGACCTGGTCTGTTCTTTCTCCATCAACGCCTATCGATGTTACAGCCACTACTTTTTGCATTTCAGACAACCGTTTGATGACATACCTCAGACACTCTGTCTTTCCGGTATTTTTACCCAAACCCACAACAGAAAGGCTGCCGCAACGGACGATCTGATCTACAAAAGGCATTTAATCATTTCTTGTGATTTCGTTCTTTTCTTGCAAGATAAGACGGTTCCAGAGATAATTGCTGCCCTTGGAGAATACCCGAGACTCCTTCAAGACTTACCTTGTCGCTGCAATTTTTGCAATGACATTCGTTTATATAGTTAGTTGGTTCTGTGTATGTTGTAATTACTCCCTCGTAGTTGCGCAGGATCATTCGTCCCGGCGCATGGCTGATCATATAGGTGGGCATCACAGGGATCTTGCCGCCACCCCCCGGTGCATCCACCACAAAAGTCGGAACGGCATAGCCTGATGTATGTCCGCGAAGCCCTTCGATGATTTCGATCCCCTTGGAAACCGGTGTCCTGAAATGTTCCAGCCCCATGGATAAATCGCACTGATAAATATAGTATGGGCGTACGCGTATGAGCACCAGCTTGTGAACCAGTTCTTTCATGATATGCACGCAATCGTTCACCCCGCGCAGTAAAACGCTCTGGTTTCCCACCGGTATGCCGGCATCGGCCATCATTTCACAGGCAGCCCTGGATGTTGCGGTAATTTCGCCGGGATGATTGAAATGAGTATTGATCCAAATGGGATGGTACTTTCGGAGCATGGTCATCAGCCCGGGGGTAATACGCTGGGGGCATACGACCGGGGTGCGTGTTCCTATACGAATAATTTCGACATGGGGAATTTCACGCAGGCGGGCAATAATGGACTCCAGACGCGAATCATTCATGGTCAGTGGGTCTCCCCCAGACAAGAGCACATCCCTTACCTGTGGTGTACGGGCAATATAATTGATACATTCCTGGATCCTGTCGCCCGATGCTTCGTGGTCCTTCTGGCCTGCAAAGCGGCGTCTTGTGCAATGACGGCAATACATGGAACACTGGTCTGTGATCAGGAAAAGGACCCTGTCCGGATACCGGTGCGTCAGTCCTGGCACAGGTGAATCTTCATCTTCATGCAAAGGATCCAGCAAATCTGCCGGAGACCGGTACGTCTCCATTTTGGTAGGTATGGCTTGTTTTCTTATGGGACAATCCGGATTATCAGGGTCTATCAGGCTCAGATAGTAAGGTGTGATGGCCATGCGGAGCATTTTCAGAGATTCCTGCACGCCTTCTTCCTCTTCCGGGGTAAGGCTGATGTATTTTCTCAACTGTTCCAGGTTAACAATGCGGTTGCGGATCTGCCATTTCCAGTCATTCCATTCCTGGTCCGTAACTTCTGGAAACAGTTGTTTTCTTCTTGATTCTTTCATCTATGTAAAAATTATGATGCGTAAAGTTCTGTAAAGATCTTGCGGAGCTTTTCACTTTCCCTGAGCAACTGCAGCGTGATCTCTGCGTGACCTTTCGTATAGCCGTTTCCAACGATCATGGTGACATCGGAACCGACTCCTTCTGCTCCTAGCGCCGCTTTCGTGAAACTGGTGGCCATGGAGAAAAAGTAAACCATCCCGGAATCTTTGGTACAGAGTATGGAAGTCATCTCGGTATCGGGAATGTTCACATTGTTGATGGTTATATCACATAACTGTCCTTTTGTAAGCTCCTGTATCTTTTCCAGGACGGCGACCGGCTGGGTGGCATCGGCTGAAAAGACATGATCGCAAAAACCCAGATCCTGCATACGTTTGGTAGAGCGTTCACTGTGGCAGAGCCCTATCACCTTGCCGGTAACCCCGGCCCTTTTCCTGGCCTCGTAGCTGCAGAGCATACCCGATTTTCCACCGGCACCAATGATAAGAACCGTGTCTCCGGGTTTTACAAGCTTGGCTGTCTGTGCAGGAGCTCCTGCCACGTCAAGGGCTGAAAGCGCGAGGGTTTCAGGTATGTCGTCCGGAATCCTGGCATAAATGCCGCTCTCAAAAAGGATGGCCTTCCCGTCAATGTCCACCTGGTCAATATCGGGCCTTATGTCTTTAATCTTGTCAATGCGCAGGGGGGTTAGAGAAAGGGAAACCAAGGTGGCAATCTTGTCCCCAACCTTAAGGTCAATTTTGCCTTCCAGCGCTTCCCCAATTTTCTCCACCACACCCAGCAACATCCCTCCCGATCCGGTGACCGGATTCCTGTGCTTTCCCTGTTTGGCCACAATATCGAGCATTATCTGCGCAATTTTGGCCTTGTCGCCTCCGGCCTGTTTCTCTATCTGGGTAAAGCTTGCCGAGTCAACATTCAGGGTCCTGACATCTATCAGGATCTCGTTGTCGTAAATCTCGTCCATATTGTTGTCCAGCTTGTTTGCCGGCTGGGGAAGGACACCTTTGGGTTCAATGACCCTGTGGAGACCGTATTTGTTTCCTTTTTTCATATGTGTGATGGTGATAAATTATTTGGTTTCAGTTCATTTTTTTAATGGCAGGCCAAGGATTTGACGGGCTTCATCGGGAGTGGCAATATCCCGTCCCAGCTCACAGGCCAGGCGTACCACTTTGGCTACAAGCTCACCGTTTGATTTGGCCAGAACCCCTCTGGACAGGTATACATTGTCTTCAAAACCCACCCTGACGTGACCTCCGTCGATAATGGCCGCAGCAGCCAGGGGCGCTTCATAGCGTCCAAGGCCGGCTGCCGTGTATGTGGCATCAGGAGGAATACTCCCGCGCAGGAATACAAAATCCCTGAGGGAACCGCCTATCCCACCGTTTACTCCCATGACAAAATCAAAGTGCATAGGACTGAGGATATATCCCTTTTTGTGAAGACGCAGGGCCATTTCTATCATGCTTTTGTCAAAGACTTCTAGCTCGGGTTTGATACCCCGTTCTATCATGCGCTGCCCGAAATATTTTATTGTGTTTTCAGTGTTTTCAAAGATCTCATCGCCGCCAAAATTGAGCGTTCCGCAATCAAGGGTAGCCATTTCGGGGTTCAGCTCCGTGGGCTGAAGCCTTTCATCATTGGTCATTCCTACAGCTCCTCCGGTAGAAGGCTGAATGATAATCCCGGGGCATGCCCTGGCAATCGCATCCATCACCACGCGAAAACGTTCCTTGTCCTGTGTTGGTGTCCCGTCATCGTAACGTACGTGCAGGTGGATGATGCTTGCGCCGGCCTGGTAGGCCGAAAGGGCTTCACGCACACATTCCTCCACCGTATAAGGTACGGCGGGATTGTGTTCCTTCAGAACTTCAGCGCCACATATTGCAGCGGTAATGATCAATTTATCCATAACAAATATTTATAGATGCTAAATATATTTTTTCAGTTCGCCGAATGATTCTTCAACCATATCCGCTGCGTAGGCAATATCCTGATCTGTATGACGGTATGCTATGTATCCGTGGTGGTAAGGCTGCAGGAACACACCCCTTCTGATAAGCTCTGTATAGAAGCCCGGGCGGAGTTTTTTGTATAGGTTATCGGCATCCTTTTTAAACGTAATAAAGGGCATCAGGGGTATACCGGACACTTCCACATCATAGGGGACGTTCTTGATAATCTGGTTCAGCCGTTTTCCGAAAAATTCTCCTTTTTCCCTTATCTTATCCAGAATATGATCCCTTTCAAGAATTTCTATAGTCTTCAGGGATGCCACCTGTTCCAGGCTGTTAGGGAAGAAAGTGGATGAGAGAAATACCTTGTCTGCCAACACCTTCATGAATTTTTCCTTTCCTACCACAGCCCCGATTGGATATCCGTTGGCCATGGCTTTGCCAAAGACGGAAATATCGGGAGTGACACCAAACAATTTCTGGGCACCTCCCAGATCGTAGCGGAAACCGCTTCTGATTTCGTCAAAAACAAGGACGGTCCCGTATTTGTCGGCCAGTGCTCGTACGCCCTCCAGGAAACCCGGCTTTGGCATCTGAACCTTATCGGCCAAAGGATGTCCCACCGGCGTAATGATGATGGCGGCTGTTTCGTCTCCATGGTGTTTCATCAGATCTTCCAGCTCGTCCAGTTCGTTGTAATGGAATTCGTAGACATCTTCCCATAGTTTTCTGGGAATTCCGCCTTTGACTTCCACGCACCAGTCATGCCAGCCGTGATAACCGCAACGGATTACCTTAATTCTGTCTGTACTGGCCCTAGCCACCCTGATGGCCACCGATGTGGCATCTGACCCGGTTTTGACAAAAGAAACCATCTCGGCTGAGGGGATCAGTTCTATGAGTTTTTCTGCCAGTTGGTTCTGTATGGGTTGCGTCAGGGAAAAACAGAAACCTTTGTTCCGCATCTGCTCTATTACAGCATTGTCAATCTCTTCTTCACGGTGTCCGATAATAATGGGTCCATAGGCACAAAGCATGTCTATGTATTCATTGCCATCAACATCGGTAACCCTGCCGCCTTTGGCGTGATCAAAATAGATTGGATACTCTCCGGGTACAAAATTGTAAGGACGGCGGATTCCGGCAATAGCGCCGGGAATGATTTTCAGTGCTTCCTGATACATGTGATCGGAAACGTCCAGTTTTAGTTTCTTTGACATAACGATTCGATTTTTAATATTTATAGATGTGATTATTATTTAACAAGATAGTCCACAAAGATGGACTGTGTGTGCACGTTTTCAGGCAGGATATCTCCCGGTTTGACTATTTCTTTCACTTCTGCAATGACCAGACCGGCAGCCATCGCCATCATACCGTTGAAATTGCGTGTATTTCCCTTATAAAACAGATTGCCCAGTTCATCAGCCACGCTCGCACCTAAAAGAGCGACATCGGCTTTGAGGGGGGTTTCCAGCAGGTAATCCTTGCCGTCTACACAGATCACCTGCTTTCCCTCTTGTACGACCGTGCCAAGACCTGTAGGGGTTAACACACCACCCAGTCCGGCCCCTGCACAGCGTATCCGTTCAATGAGCGTACCCTGGGGAACAAAGGTGATTTTCAAAGAACCGGCGTGGTACTGGTCCCCGGTAGAGGGATTGGTTCCAATGTGGCTGGTAATAACACTGGATACCCTGCGGGCTACGATCAGTTTTCCCGGACCCCTGTCAGGGAATCCTGTATCGTTGGCAATGATGGTAAGGTCTTTAACGTCTGTTTCCAAAATTGCATCCAGTATGCGGTTAGGACTGCCTACACCCAGGAAACCGCCAACCATGATGGTCATGCCGGATTTGATGTGCGTAACTGCTTCCTGTATTGATATTAGTTTGCTCATAACGGATAAATATGTTTAAGAATTAATTAGCAAATATAACGATTTGTTACGGATTTCTTGACAAAAAGATTATTTTTGTAATCTAAATCCTCCTTAAAAAATGGCAATAACAGCCGAAAACATTCTCCTGATAGGATCCATATTGCTTTTTTTTAGTTTGCTGGCCGGAAAGACCGGATACAAGTTCGGAGTTCCTACCCTTTTACTATTCCTCTTCGTAGGAATGATATTTGGCAGTGAGGGTATGGGGCTTCAGTTTTCAAATCCTAAAACGGCACAATTCATAGGCGTGGTAGCACTTTGTGTTATTCTCTTTTCGGGCGGTATGGACACCAGATACGAGGAGATAAAGCCCATAGCCGCCCAGGGAGTCATTCTGGCTACACTGGGTGTGCTGCTGACAGCCATTTTTACCAGTGCTTTCATATACGCCCTTACAAGGATCATTCCCGGGTTTGACCTGCCCCTGCCTGTATGCCTGCTGCTGGGCAGCATCATGTCCTCTACCGATTCGGCCTCGGTCTTTGCCATACTCAGGTCAAAAGGACTCAAACTCAAACACAACCTGCGACCATTGCTTGAGCTGGAAAGCGGGAGCAACGACCCCATGGCCTATATGCTTACCATTACCTTGATCCAGGTGATCATGACCACCGGTGAACTAAAGTTCTGGAAGGTTGTGTTGATGTTTTTTTATCAGATGATCACAGGTGGACTGGCAGGTTACCTTCTGGGAAAGCTTTGTGCCCTTTTGATGAAAAAATTCAATATTGAGAACGATTCTCTATACCCTATACTTATCCTGGCCTTTTGTTTCTTCATCTATGCTTTTACCGACCTGGTGAAGGGCAACGGATTCCTGGCTGTATACATTGGAGGACTTGTGATAGGAAATTCCCGCTTTGTACACAAAAAGTCCGTCAAAAACTTTTTTGACGGGCTTTCCTGGCTCTCGCAGATCATCATGTTCCTGGCCCTGGGATTGTTGGTTAATCCCTCTGAACTATGGCCCATAGCAGGAGTGGGATTGCTTATTGGTATCTTTATGATCATACTGGCCCGCCCCTTAGCCATATTGTTGTCACTGCTGCCATTCAGCAGGATGACTATGCAATCCAGGATATTCACAAGCTGGGTGGGACTCAGGGGTGCTGTTCCCATTATTTTTGCAACATACCCCCTGGTGAGTGGTGTTTCCCAGGCAAACATACTTTTCAACATTGTCTTTTTCATTACCATACTTTCCCTCCTGATCCAGGGGACTTCCATACCCTGGGTCGCCAGAAAACTGCACGTTTCCGTTCCTCAGAAAAAAACAGCCCGGTCTGAGTTCGAAATGGAGTTTTCTGAAGACATCAAATCTGCCATGAGTGAGGTGATCGTGACCGAAGAAAGTTTGCGTTTCGGGAACCGTATGACAGAGATCCCGCTGCCCGACAAAACGCTTGTGGTAATGGTTAAAAGAGGTGATTCATTTTTCATTCCCAGAGGTGGTACAGAGATTCATGTAGGAGATAAACTGCTCATTATTTCAGATGATGAGAAGGCTTTACGAGAAACTTACGAAAATCTTGGATTGGATTCAGATATCTAATAAATATAACTACTTTGTTATATATTATAACATATTTGTTATATTTATTTATAATTCACTGATTTTCTAAATATTAGAATTAAACAACAAACAAGAGTCGCCGTAACTGAGAAAACGGTAGTTTTCAGTCAGTGCATGGTCATAAATTTTCCTCCAGTCCTCCCCTGTCAGGGCAGCAACCAACAGCAGTAAAGTAGAGTTTGGCTGGTGGTAATTTGTGATCAGGATATCTGTGGTCAGGAACCTGTAGGAAGGTGCTATGATGATCTGGGTAGAGGCATTGAGGGTGGGAATTTTCTCCCTGTCCATGTATAGGCATAAATGCTCCAGGGAGTTCTTGTACGGGATACCGGACGGGGTCACATAGGGTTCCCACTGGCCCACGAAAGAAGGCGTCCTTCCCCCGGCCACCTGCAGCCCCAGGTAGTAAAGGCTTTCCAGGCAGCGGCAGGAAGTAGTTCCGACAGAAACAACGGGGCCCTTATGTGATATCAGCTGCTGAAGAAACTCCCTTGATACACTGAATTGTTCGCTGTGCATAATGTGATCGCGTATGTAATGACTTTTTACAGGTCTGAAAGTGCCTGCACCCACATGTAAAGTCAGTTCACCAATTCTTATCCCCCTTCTCAGGAGGTCATCCATAACAGTTCGAGAGAAATGCAGCCCTGCAGTAGGAGCGGCAACAGATCCTCTCTTTCTGGCATATATAGTCTGGTATCGCTCCAGATCACTATCTTCAGATTCTCTTTTAAGATAAGGGGGAATCGGGACCCTGCCCGAAGCGTCTAGGACAGTGGAAAAAGGCAGACTGGCAGTCCAGCTGAAACGGACCAGGAACCTGTCGGCCTCCTGACCTAAAAGACTGGCCGAAAGACCCAGGTTTGCCAGCTTTGGGTCATTTTTCGGATTGTACAGGGGCAAATGGCCGGTTTTCCATTTTTTTGCATTACCTACAGCACAATACCAGGTTGAAGATGCATGCTGGGAAAATGCCAGTATGTATTCTTTGGGAGAGGCCGGTTCAAGGCAGAAAATTTCTATGAGAGCGCCGGTTTCCTTGCGGAAAAACAATCTGGCAGGAACAACTTTTGTGTTATTGAACACCAGAAGGCTATCCTTTGGCAGCAGGGAGGGCAAATCACGAAACAAATGATCAGATATCCTGCCGCCACGGTAGCACAATAATTTTGAATCGTGTCGGACAGGAAGTGGGTACTTAGCAATTTTTTGATCAGGCAGTTCATAGGTATAGTCATCTATGCGAACCCCCGGAACTGAAAAATGAAATGTTGTCATAAGCTACATCAAAGGTATTGTAATTTGAGTGTTTTATCACTTAAAGTTTTACTTTAATATCAAATTTACATTTGTAGTTTACATTTGTATAAATATATTTTACATATGTAGCGGTTATGCCCTTTTTGTTCCCTTCTTTTTTCATTTCAAAAATCATGTTTGTTTACAAAATTATAAATGGCTAATACTTAATTGTTATATAATTAATAATCTGCGTTTTGTAAGTTTTATTTACATCTTTGATTCAACATATTTTTGTGATTTTTCGGTTTTTTATTGGATTTTTTGCAAAAATCACAGTTTAATATTTATTATATAACTATATCCCAGTATTCTATAAGTTTTATATAAAGTTATAATGTAATATAAAAGCTTTTTATGAATTCTTATAAAAGAGGTTGATTACTAATGAACTATAAGGGTCTGGAAGAATTGTTGTTTACAAATGTATCAATGAAGTAATTTACATATGTAATCATATTTTATATTACATTTGTAAAAAGTAGTTTACAATTATGAGAACGCGTTTGCAACAATTTTTAACGGCAGAAAACATCTCTCCTTCGCGTCTGGCAGATCAGATTGGTGTCCAGCGTTCAGGTTTATCCCATATATTGGCCGGAAGAAATAAACCAGGATTTGACTTTATTGAAAAGATGCTAATAGCCTACCCGTTTCTTAATGCAGAATGGCTCATAACCGGAAAAGGCAAGATGTATAAAGAAATGCAGGAAAGAATCCAAGAAAGAATCCAGGAAACAACCCATGAAAATACTCTGGAAAATTCCCGGGATTTGTTTTCTGAAGAACCATCTATTTCAGATAATATCAATTTACCTGAAGATACTTACAGTGAATTACCTAAAGTGAAACATAAGCTGGTAAAAGTGTTGCTCTTCTATTCTGACAACACGTTTACTGAATACATCCCCGACAAGCTGACCTGAACCTGATTGCCTGTTGCAATTAATCCTTTATATTTGTTCGTCAAATATGAAATCAAATGTATCGTATCATCAGGCCACTTTTGTTTCTTTTACCCCCTGAAACTGCCCATAAGCTGGCATTCAGGGCTTTGGCATTAATGAAATACATCCCCTTTGCAACCAGGATTTTACGGATGCTCTTTTCCTATAAATCCTCTTCATTGCCCAGACAGGTGATGGGAATTGACTTCCCAAATCCTGTGGGACTTGCAGCCGGGCTGGATAAGAATGCAGAGGTCTATAATCAGTTGGGCGCTTTAGGCTTTGGTTTTGTAGAGATTGGATCTGTCACGCTGGCTCCCCAGGAAGGGAATCCAAAACCAAGAAGTTTTCGCCTGGTCAAGGACAAAGCCTTGATTAACCGTATGGGAATCAACAACTACGGTGTAAAACAAATAGTACGTAATATCCAGAGAGACAAACCGAATGTGATCATAGGCGGCAATATTTCAAAAAACACTTTAACACCTAATGATCTGGCATATAAGGATTTTGAAAAGACATTTGCGCAAATGTACGATTACGTGGATTACTTTGTCATCAATGTTAGCTGCCCTAATGTGAAAGATCTAAGCAACCTGCAGACAGTTGACAGTTTGACCGCGATTACCAGGCATTTGACAGAAATCCGCAGGTACTGTGACTTATACCGCCCTATTTTACTTAAAGTATCTCCCGACCTGCCTACCGGTACGCTGGATCAGGTGATTGAATTAATCTTATTATCGGGTCTGGATGGCATAGTAGCGTGCAACTCAACCGTTTCCAGGGAAGGCCTTGTTACCTCCGGGGAGAAGCTGGAAGCAATAGGGGAAGGAGGCCTGAGCGGGGCTCCGCTTAAAGAAAAAGTGCTTTCTGTGATCCGGTATATCCATAAAAAAACTGATGGCAATCTTCCCATAATTGGTGTGGGAGGTATCATGACTCCACGTGATGCCAAAGACATGCTGGATGCCGGAGCATCGCTTGTTCAGGTTTATACCGGGTTTATTTATGAAGGCCCTTTCTTTGCACGTAAAATATTGAAATACATAAGTTAGTAGTAATTACTTAAATTTTTACTTTATGATTAACAAATGCTTTGTGGTACTCTTCTCCTTGCTGGGATCGATACTGCTGACTGTATCCTGCAACAACAAACAGGATAAGGCGATCAATCAAATTGACGAGCTCTTTACCCTAATGTGGCCTTCGGGTGAACCCGGAGGGGTTGTGCTGGTGTTGAATAAAGACAAGGTAGTATTTAGCAAAGGGTATGGGCTGGCCGCTATCGATCCTGAAATCCCTGCCACTCCTGCAACCAATTTTTGCATAGCCTCTGTTTCCAAACAATTCGCTTCCGTTGCCATTCTTAGACTGGCCCAGGAAGGCAAATTGTCGCTTGAAGATCCTGTTTCTAAGTATTTTCCGCAATTCAGGGCGCCTTTTTTCCAGGAAATAACCCTTGCCCATCTGCTTTCCCATACCTCGGGAATCCCCGACGTGAGGCCACGTACAGACAGCCTTTATGTATACCATTCCACCGATGTGGAATCATATTCCTACCTGGACACCCTGAGTTTTCTGAATTTTCCTCCCGGATCCTCCTATGAATATATCAATCCAACATACCAGCTTTTGTATACAGTAGTTGAAACAGCTTCTGGAGTGCCCTTTGAAGAATACATGAAGAACGAATTATTCCTGCCGGCCGGTATGTCAAACACGTTATATTTTGAATCAGGCAGGGATATCCCCTCTATGGCGCATGGGTACCTTTTTAACAGTGAATCGGGTGTTTGGGAAGAATATGATTACGGCGAGGCATCCTTTTTTGCTTCCAAGGCAGACGGGGCTCTTTATACGTCGGCAGAAGAGTTTGTGCTCTGGGAATATGCCTTGAGGAAAAACACAATACTGGATCAGGAAATGACCGGTAAAGCCCATACCTCCTATATATCAACTGATTTGCCCGATACCGGTTACGGTTACGGCTGGTTTATTTCCCAAATTAACGGAGCCCCAAAGATCTTCCATACCGGGGACAACGGAGGCTTTAAAATCTATGCCGGCAGGTATCCACAAACAGAAACCCTGCTGCTAATATTTTCGACAAGGGATTTTGAACGGGAAGAAACAGTGGAAAAAGTGGAAAGTATCCTGGCCAAAGCCGGCTGGCTATAAAAGCCGCAGGAAATTGCCCCCCATAATCTTCTCTATGTCTTTACAGGAATAACCCCTGGAATATAATTCTTCTGTAATTACCGGAAGCTGTGATACGTCTTCCAGACCGGCGGGACAGACTTCTATCCCGTCAAAGTCAGAACCAATGCCCACATGGTCAGGCCCTACCAGGCACACTACATGATCAATATGGTCGACCACTCTTTTGTAGGAAGGCCTGGGAAGTGCAAAAAGGGCCTTTTTTGCCTCCTGCATGCGTTTTTCGTTCTCGGCAGGATTTTCCCTGTATGCTTCCTCTGCTTCTTCATAAACGTCCAGTAATGGGGCTACAGCCAGGGAATAAGCTTTATCCAGGAAAGGGGGATTGAAGTTGATCTGGACTACCCCACCCTTTGCCGCAAGATCTCTAATCATTTGATCTGTAAGATTTCTGGGCACGTCACATAAAGCTCTGCAACAAGAATGGGTAGAGACAACCGGACGTGTGGAATACGTAAGCACATCATAAAATGCTTCGTCAGAAATATGTGCCACATCCACCAGAATACCCAGGCGGTTCATCTCGGCAATCAATTCCCGGCCAAAAGGACTTAACCCGTGCCAACGCTTCTCTTTGGTGGCACAACTGTCACACACTTCGTTGTTCCCGGCATGGGTCAGGGTGATATAGCGGACTCCCATCCTGTAGAACAGGCGCAGCAGGGATAGGTCCTTGTGAATGGGACCGGCGTTTTCCATTCCCAGGAATAAGGCAATCCTGCCCTGCTTTTTCAACTCTCTGGCTGTGCAGGCATCGGTTACCAGGGCCGCTTTATCGGGGTAACGTTCAAGCATATCGTACACAGAGGCAATCGCTTCAAGCGCTTTATAAGTGCATTGATAAGGTTCCCACTTGTTGGAAACATAAATGGCAAAGAAGGAAGCGTCCAGGCCTCCTTCTTTCATCCTTACCAGATCCACATGACCTGTGAGAGATCTCTGGCCTATGTCCAGGCCATACCTTCTGAGCATTATGGGTGTATCACAATGTGAATCAAGAACCAGAATCTTCTGGTGGATCTCTTTGGCTGTCATATATAAACTTTAATAAGATGTCATTTGGGCCGCACCGCTGGTGTTCACGTTGCGGAGGGTAACATTTCTGTTGTAGCGCAGTTTTGCAGCTCCTGAAACCGTTGGTTCAAGGGAACCTAAAACCTTCACCTGTGCTTTGGCCACCCCGCTTAATACGGCTTTCATAACTTCCACCTCAAATTCCTGTCCCTCAAAACCAGCCGTGCCGCTGATATCTATGGAAGAACGAATAGCTTTTCCCTGGATCACCGCACTTCCGCTCCCACTGATTTCAATATCGGCAAAGGTAATGGTTTTTCCATCCAATCCGAAAAAACCTTTGGACGCACCGCTGATCTCCAAATTCAACTGTTCTGTCAAACCATACATTTGAATATCAGACACTCCTGAGATTTCCACCTGCATGTCATTGCATTCTATCTGTTTGATTTCTGCATGGGTAACTCCTGAAAGCTCAATGTTCATGCTGCCTGTCACAAAAGGGTCCCTGACATACAGCTTTGTTACACCGCTCATCCCAATACTTTTAAGTTCAGGCATTGTAATCCTGCATATTACCTCCAGGTTCTTGTACTTGCGCTGGACAGCTTTGGGGATGCCTCCGTTTACAATTCCTATGCTTAGCACTCCATTGCGGACTTTGATATCCAGGTATTCAAAAACCTGGTTGTATGTTTCTACCGATAAGGAATGAGAAGGACTCTTTTCTATCGTCACATTAACAATACCCGATATTTCCACCCCTGAAAAGGGACTCACCTTGATGTTTCTTTTTTCAATAGTCTCTTTCTGCGCCAGTGCCACTGTACAGAAAAGTGTCATAAAAATTATTGTAACTATTTTTTTCATAATATCTTATATTATTTACCTGTAGTAATACTATATATCAATATGTGTTTATTGAAGAGGCCCCGCTGGTTATGGATCTGGTGAATTCAGGCTTGCCTTCTATATGAACACTCGATGCTCCCGAAGCAGAAACACCTATCTTTTTTGTTACCTGTAATTGTGCCGAAGAAGCCCCCGAACATCTTATATCCATATCTTCTGTTACAAAACCCCGGGCTTTTACATGACTTGCACCTGAAACAGTAAGACTGGCACTTGTTGAACTTCCGTTCATAACGACTGTAGAGGCACCCGACGCCTTCAATTCAATTTGATCTGTCTCCTGGTTGTAACGCAAGATGGATGCACCGCTGACATAAGCTTTTGTTTTTGTAGCCAATCCACTGATCTCTAATTCAGATGCCCCGTTTATATCAAGATTCGCTGCATGTGTCATTATGGTGACTTCTGCCTGAGAAGCGCCTGTCATTTTTACGATAAAATTTGACGGTGAAAACTTGTCCCGCGTAACAAGGAATGCAGCATTGGATAAGTGAAAGCCTTCCAGATCGGGCATGGTGATACGGGCTTTTATTTTCTGCCTGTCACCCAGAACGTGTTTTGCTGTACGCCACCACTCTCTGGATACACCCAGATACAGTGTGTTGTCCGAAACGTTTACCTGAATGTCGTTAGCCAGATCTTGTGGTACTTCCAGTTTTACTGTGTGTGTTTTTCCCTTGAAAACCTCTATATCATATATGAAAGAGGCGTTTATGGAGCTGAAATTATCGGGCCGGTAATCTTTTCTGACTGTGTTCTGACCAAAAAGGAAGGTAAAGGACACCAGTGCCAACGTGATTAATGCTATTCTTTTCATGGTTATTATGTTTTATTTTGTCAATGAAGCGATCTGTATCATTCCTTGATATAACTGTTTATAATATTCTTTATTTAAGCGCTTTGCTTCTTTATCAGATATTCCCCCGGGAAGCATATCGGAGAATTCATGGGAAGAATCGGGTATCAGGGATTGCATATTCATGAGTATCTCCTGTCTTTTGAATTCCGGAAGATTTCTGGAATCATATTCTATCTGACTTGATATTTTCCGGATCTGGTTATAATAACAATCAGAAGCCTCACCCACACATGGATCGGCAAACAAACCTGCCAGCGGTTCCTCTTTGAGGAAGCGTATTCCTATTGAGAGCACCACTAAAAGTAACGCCGCTACAGAAGTATAAACCAAATACTTCACTCTATTACGATTTTTTTTCAAACCGCTTTTTGCCAGCCGTTCTTCAAACCTTGTCTGGTGTCCCTGCGGCAGGGCTTCTTTTTCGAAAAGTTCCCTGTTATCCTTAATAAAAGATCTTAATTCATCCATATCTTGTTTATTGCTGACTGTATTTTTTTCCGGCCACGGCTGTACTGGCTTCTGACCGATACAGGCTGCAGCCCTGTTATCTGGGCAATTTCATGAAAATCATACCCTTCGAACAGGTACAGGCTTAAAATGGTGCGGTAACCCGATGGTAGTGCATCCATTTGTTCTTTGATGATGCGCACAAGTGTTTCATGGTCACTTTCTTCCCCCATGAACCGGAACAGTTCGGGATCCTGAGGAGCAACAATGTTCTCCATAACCTTGCTGTCAATTGTTTCTGCCTCTTTGAAGCATTGATAGTCCAAAGAACGAAGCCGGTCTATGGCCCCCCTTACCGCCACCCTGCGTAACCATGCGTAACAGGCTTTATTATTGATGAAACGCATTTTACCTTCGGTAAACAATTTCATAAAGGCATCCTGCATGCACTCCTCGGCATCCATGGGAGAGCGTAAAATACGCAAACACGTGTGGTATAGTGGTTTGTGGTACTCCCTGTAAAGGGCTGTCTGGTTCATATTCGTCCGCTAAAGGGTGCCTTCACCTATATAAACGGAATGTTCAGGATTTTGTTGCACCTGTTTTTCATGAATTTTGAAATCTGCAATCATAAGATCCACAACCTTCCCGTAACTGGCCACTCCTTCTGGTTGCGCATTGGCTTTGAGGTAAGCATCATTGACTTTCTGAGACATCACTCCAAAGGAAGAACGAAATTTTTCCCAGTACTCATATTCCATTAGCATATCGTACCGTACCCTGGCAGAAAGACTTTCCAGCAAGGAAGAATACGCTTCCGGTGAGGTGTCATAGACGGCATTGAGTACATAACGCAGCGAATGCAGCAGGCAGGAATACTTCAGGTCTCCGTTGCCGGTATGGCGTGCCACCAGGTAAGCCAGAAAATTGGCTTCGTTCTCCCGCATGAAGCCGCGAACATGAGCCTGCTCATGGGCCATGATGGCAGGGAGCGTAAAGACCGGAACATCTTTGTTCACATTTGCTTCCAGTGTCCAGGGAAAGAAAAAACCACTCACATAGGCATAGGACATAACCCGGGAAGCCAGAATGACCTTGGTTGCCGGATACCGTCCGCCAATCCTGAGCCCGGTGGTAACAGCCAGCGAGTCATAGGCAAGGGCAATGTCTTTTTTATAACGGTCAAACGTATGATCGGGGATCATAACGCCCTGGGGATTACGCCGGGTATAAGAGGCTGCCTTGTTGACTTGGTGCACAAGTGCCCCGGCCATACTGGTCAGATCTGCGGGAGTAATCTGTTGTTGTTCATAACCAAGGCGGTCTTCCAGGGGCAGACGGTGGTAATGTAGCCCGCAGGTAAGCATATAGGCCGAGGTCGCCCACAGGAGGAGAGAGGCTGTAAAGAGCAGGTTTTTTTTCCAGATCACCTTCACCTGCGAAAAAGGCTTATATAACAAAATCACAAAGGCACGCAACAGGTAAAAAAGCAGGAAGAAGCCCAGAAGGTAAATCAAAAACTCGGCAAGTGAAAAAGGAATAAAGGCAACTACAGGTGAAACAGCCTGTGCTATAAGCATATACAAAAAACCTGAGTAGGCAGTATCCATGAATGCAGGAAACAGCCTGAACAGGATCAGAAACACCAGTGATATGGCCAGCACAAGCAATGGAACACGAAGTTTCATGTAGACAAAGTTATTATATTTGTCATTTCATTATAACAATACCATGAGAAAACGGATCTTACTCACGGCTGCCTTAATATTATTGTTCGTTGTCGGCGCCAAAGCCCAAAAATTTTCCTTTCCCCCTCTGTTTGACAGCACTACTGCGGTAAAACTCACCGACTCGCTCAGAACCGTACTCTCTGACGGGGTCATGCGCATTTCCGGGATAAGGATACTGAATATTGCGCTGGATGACAGACACCAGCACATCACTTTTGACTTTGGAGCAGGCATGGCTGAATATCCCATCCGCAAAAGCAATACAGAACAGGTATTTCAAACCGTAAGGCATTTCCTGCCTGCAAGATACAACCATTACGGTCTGACAATCAGAACAGACAACAAAGAGTTGGAAGAGCTCATACCCGCCTATTACGATCCCGGCCGGAAACCTTACGACAAAAAAAAGTTGGAAAAAAACATCAAAGTATACCAGAGTGCCTTTGAGATCAACAGGAAAGCTCCGGCCAAAATTCAACCAAAAAAAGGGACTCCCCGGGAAATAGCCTTGCAGGAAAAACTGGAAAACAGGCAGGCATCCGTTAATCTGGCTAAACTGGAAGCTCAGTCCAGAATGAAAAAAAATACACGAAAAAGAGACAGACACCAGTGGCCCGACCTGGGCCCTACTCCCCTTGTGTTGCGGGAAAACCGTCCGTTTGAGATTACCAGTGGACTTCAAAACAGACACATTGCACTCTGGCACAGTCACGGGTTGTATTACGACCAGAAGCTTTCCCGTTGGGAATGGCAGCGGGCCAGGCTGTTCCAGACTGTAGAAGACCTGTACACCATGTCCTACGTGCTCCCCTTCCTGACTCCTATGCTTGAAAATGCAGGCGCCGTGGTATTGCTGCCGCGCGAAAGGGACACACAAGTGCATGAAGTCATTGTGGATAACGATGATCCGGAAAGCGGCTACAGTGAACGGGCAGGAACTTATGTGTGGCGTACAGGCGAAGAAGACGATCATGGTTTTGCCCATAAAAAAGAAGTATACACTCATTACGACAATCCCTTCCGTATGGGCACCCACCGCAGGGTGATGACACACAATCCGGAATTGAACAAGAAAGCCGTAATGCAACCTTCTTTTGCTGAATGGATACCAGATATTCCGCAAAAAGGCGAATATGCAGTTTACGTATCCTATGCCAGCCTTCCGGAAAGTGCACGCGATGTCCGTTACACGGTCCACCACAAGGGAGGCAGCGAGGTATTCCGCGTGAACCAGCAAATGGGAGGCGGAACCTGGATTTACCTGGGTACTTTTACTTTTGATCAGGGCCGGAACATTTCAGGCCGTGTAACCCTTACCAATGAAAGCGGCGAGGTCAACGCCATTATTACTGCAGATGCGGTTAAATTTGGAGGCGGCATGGGTAATATCGGGCGCTTTGTTCAGGATACCGCCGTCCTGGCTTCCTATGGGAATATTGAAATCCCCCCCCTGGTGAGCAATTACCCCCGGTTTACCGAAGGGTCCAGATATTGGCTGCAGTGGGCGGGGTTTGCCGATTCGGTATATACCTATTACGAAGGAGAAAATGATTATATTGATGACTATTCCTCGCGGGGGCGCTGGGTGAACACGCTGGCCGGCGGATCGGAAAAACATCCGGATAATCCGGGATTGCATATTCCTGTGGACCTGTCTCTGGCTTTTCACACCGATGCCGGAGTAACCCTGAACGACAGCATTATAGGGACCCTGGCCATTTATACCCGGGACAGCGATGGAACCGAGTTATTGCCAACAGGTCACAACCGCCTTACTTCCAGGGATTATACAGACCTGGTTCAGACCCAGATCGTCAACGACCTGCGTGCCCTCTGGAATCCCGACTGGACAAGGCGCGGTATCTGGAACCGTTCTTATTCAGAAAGCCGTTCGGCACAGGTACCGGCCATGCTGCTTGAGCTGCTTTCCCACCAGAATTTTGCCGATATGCGTTACGGGCTCGACCCCCTATTCCGTTTTACAGTCAGCAGAGCCATATACAAGGGAATGCTACGATATCTGAGCAGCACGGAAAATTTTGAGTATATAGTTCAACCACTCCCCGTCCAGGGTATATCCGTAGATTTTTCAGGAAACGGAAAAGCGCTGCTCACATGGAAACCCCCCTACGACATACTCGAGCCTACTGCCCTTGCACAAGGGTACGTTGTATACACCCGTACCGGAGATCAAAGCCAGGCTTTTGACCAGGGTGTGTTTTATTCCGGGAACTCGGCAGAGATTCCCATCCGGGAAGGGACACACTACAGTTTTCGTGTTACTGCCGTAAACCGGGGCGGAGAAAGTTTCCCTTCCGAAACGGTTAGCCTGTTCAAGGTCCCTGCCAGTGATGAAAAAGGAACTGTTTTGATTGTCAATGGATTTACACGTGTTTCGGCGCCAGATAATTTTGCCTCGGAAGATACCCTGTTTGCCGGGTTTGAGGATCATTCAGACTACGGTGTACCTTATCTGCAGGACATATCCTATATTGGTTCTCAGTACGATTTCCGGCGCAAAAACAGATGGGCAGATGACGATGCTCCCGGTTTTGGTGCAAGTCATGCCGACTGGGAAACTAAAGTCATTCCTGGCAACACCTTTGACTACGCCATCATCCACGGCAAGTCATTTGCACAGGCAGGTTACAGTTATGTTTCATCTGATCTGAAGGCATTTATTGATGAGAATTCAGAGATTGATCCCCAAAATTTCTTTGCTGTAGACCTAATCCTGGGAAAACAAAAGCAGGTACGGCGCGGAGGCACAACCTATGGCACGCCTGTATTCAAAGCCTTTCCGCAAGCCCTGCAGAGCAGGCTGGCCCAATATGCCTGCCAGGGAGGAAATATGATTATTAGCGGTGCCCATGTGGCGTCTGAACTCTGGGATACTACCGGGATGGACACCCTTGGACGGGATTTTGCCCTGGAAACACTCAATATCCGTTACCGCAGCCGTCATGCTTCAAAAACGGGGAAAATCATGGTAGCTCCCTCCCCTTATACAGCTTTTTACAAAGGTGAAACCTTGGGAGAGACCGTCTATTCTTTCCGTACCGGCCTTAATCTTACGGTGTATCCCGTTGAATCTCCCGACGCCCTGGAACCTGCCGGCCCGGGAGCCTATACCATATTCCGTTACAGGGACAACCGGCTGAGTGCAGGGGTTGCATACCGTGGAAATTACCGTGTCGTCACCCTGGGTTTCCCACTGGAAACACTGGAAACAGAAGAGCAGCAGGCCCGCCTTGTGAGAGAGTGCCTTGATTTCTTCAATACTGACAAATAGTCATTATTCCTATCATTGGAACGGTTTTTGACGCTAGCCGATTATAATCTTCAACAACAGGATATATATGAAAAATAAAGGAACGATCGGGGTAACTACCCAGGACATTTTCCCCGTCATTAAAAAATTTCTCTATTCAAACCACGAGATATTTCTCAGAGAACTGATTTCCAACGCTGTGGATGCCACTCAAAAACTAAAGGCACTGGCAGCAAAAGGCGATTTCAAAGGCGATACCGGAGACCTGACCATCCGGGTCAGTTCAGATACCGGCGAACATACCATCACTGTATCTGACCGGGGTATTGGCATGACAGAGGAGGAGGTGGACAAATATATCAATCAGATTGCCTTTTCCAGTGCAGGTGAATTTCTGGAAAAATACAAAGATCAGGAAAACAATATCATAGGACATTTCGGGCTCGGTTTTTATTCCAGTTTTATGGTAGCCAAAAAAGTCGAGATCGTTACAAAAAGCTGGAAGGAAGGAGCACAGGCTGTCAGGTGGGTTTGCAAAGGAACGCCCGAATACACTATGGAACCTGCCCAAAAGGAGGACCGGGGAACAGATATCATCCTGCACCTGTATACCGAGCACCAGTCTTATGCACAGGAAAGCTCGATCAACCAATTGCTGCACAAATACTGCAGTTTTCTGCCGGTAGAAATTGCCTTCGGTAAGGAAAAGGAGTGGAAAGACGGTAAAGAAGTGGTTCTGGACAAAGACCGCATTATTAACGATGTTACCCCCCTGTGGACCAAAAAACCAGCAGACCTGAAAGACGAGGATTACAAGGCTTTTTATCAAAAGCTTTATCCAATGGCCGAGGAACCCCTGTTCTGGATCCATCTGAATGTGGATTATCCCTTCAAACTGACCGGGGTGTTGTATTTTCCCAGGATTAAAGACAAACTGGAAGTAACGCGCAACAAGATACAGCTTTACTGTAACCAGGTTTTCGTGACCGACAACGTGGAAAGCATAGTCCCCGATTTTCTCACCCTGCTTCACGGCGTGATTGATTCACCCGACATCCCGCTCAATGTGTCCAGAAGTTATCTGCAGAGCGATTCCAATGTGAAAAAAATCTCTGCCCACATCACACGTAAGGTGGCAGACCGGCTGGAAGAGATCTTCAAAAACGACCGTCCGGCACTGGAGGAAAAATGGGACAACCTGAAGCTTTTTATAGAGTATGGAATGCTAACAGAAGAGAAATTCTACGAGCGTGCTCTCAAATTTGCCCTCTTCAAAAACACCGATGGCAAATACCTGAGCTTTGAAGAATATGCCACCCTGATCCAGGCCAATCAAAAAGACAAGGACAACAAACTGGTATACCTTTATGCCACAAACACGGAAGAACAGTATGCCTACATAGGGGCCGCAAAAGACAAGGGATACGATGTCTTGCTGATGGATTCGCCTTTGTGTGCGCATTTTGTCAACCTGCTGGAATCAAAATTGAAAGATGTCAGGTTTGTACGTATCGACTCCGACACACCAGAGAAGCTGATACCCAAGGAAAAAATTGCCAAACCCGATATTAGTGAAGACGAAGAAAAAGCATTGCGTGAACTTTTCCAGGAAATCCTGCCCAAAGAGGCTACTTTCACAGTGTCTTTCGAGAACATGGGGGCACAACAGCTTCCTGTGGTCATAACAAGGGGTGAATGGATGCGCCGTTACCGGGAAATGTCGGCTCTGGGAGGCGGAATGAACTTCATGGGAACCATGCCCGAGTCCTACAACCTGGTGGTGAATTTTGAACACCCCCTGGTACAGAAAATCCGGGAAACCAAAGACAAGAACCTGGTAAGCCAGATCTGTGACCTGGCCCTGCTGGCCAACAACCTGCTTAAGGGAGAAGCCCTGAGCACCTTTATAAAAAGAAGTGTTGACATCATCCAGTGATGGTGTCAACACCTTATTAAACAGGTTGCAACATTATTGGTTAACAGGTTGCAACATTATTGCAGCGGAGTAACCACTTCCAGCAATTCAGGCAAGTCCATTCCAATTTCTTTCAGGAATTCCACCCGGGGAACTCCGTTATTGTTCCAGCCCCGGCGCTTGTATACAGCATCCAGGAGTTTCTCGTACCTGTTTTCCCTGTAGCGGCGCAAGGTATTGTGTTTTTCAGTAAGAGTCATGCCGGAAGGATCAATGCCTGCTTCTTCCTTAAGCTGCTTATCATATCTTTCCTGTCTTGACAGATACTCTTCCTCGGTGACGGGTCCACAGGCCCGGTAAGGCTGTGCATCGTGCCTGCGCAATCCTTTTCCCATGCGAATATTGAAAATCCTCTGAAAATTATACACCCTTTCAGACATGCGGATCAGTGAGTGTTTGTCAATGTTGCTGCCAGTCACGGCATTGAAAACGGTCACATAATTGTCTACGTGTTCGGGGACCTTGGCAGGTTCTACGGTCCTTGCATTATCGGCCGGTTCTATGTCATTCCAGCACAACTTGCAGAAACCGGCCAGTCCAAACCATGTTCTGAACATGGGAAAATAGTGGAGCGCCTCGGCTTTGTCTTCGAAGGTGGGAATCTGGTTATTGACCATGTCCATGAAGATCAGCCATGCCTCGTCGTGCTGGGGGCCTTTGTTAGTCATGGCATAGCCTCCCTGCTGGGCGAGCGATTCTTTGGATATGTACATGGAATATTCCATTCCCTTATTTTCCATGGCAATATCATTTAGGAAGGATGCATCGCCCCACCCTTTTTCAATGAACATTTCTTTCATTTTCCTTACTCCCTGTCCGGCTATCAGGCCAAAGCCCTCTCCCCGTGCCAGCTGGTGCATGCATTCCAGCGCATCGGCTGCATTTCCCCAGGTGAAGTCCAGGCCTCCAGTCTTTTCTTTGTCAAGGACCCCTGCTTCCCAGCATTCCATGATAAAGGCCATGATATTTCCCCAGGATATAGAACAGATACCGTACGTATCACAATAGAAATTCTGTTCTATGATATAAAGCGGGTCAAAAACGGCCATATTGGAACCCAGGGCTGCAGCCGTTTCGTATTCCGGTCCGTCCACCAGTACTTTGGTCCCTTTATAGGGACCTGTTCTGAGCTCAAAATCATCAACACCTTTGGCACACATCATGGTACACCCCAGCCAGCATCCATCGGGCACCCCCTGTGTAAAGTGTTTTTTCCAGACCTCCATATCAATTTTATGGCAGTCTTTATGATCCCCGTATTTAAAATTCATTACCGGAAGCAGATCGTATTTTTCCATAACACCCATAAGGTGAGCAGTTCCCACCTTTCTCATCTGACACTGTTGATCATCCAGTTCATTCATTTCACGTGTAAAACGCCTGCCACGCTCCATGATGGCCGGCAAGTCCACCACGTTGTTCAGTGTTCCCGATACCTTGGGTATTTTGGCTACGATGGCGCGTACGTTCTTGTTTCGCATGAGCGTGCCGAGTCCACCCCTGCCCGCCTGCTTGAGCCTGATCTTTTTTCGCTTTACATCATAAAAAGAGAAGTTTAGCATACCAATGAGTGAATGGTCGGCAGCCTGTCCGGTAGATACCACCGATATGTTCAATTTGTCGCTCTCGCTATCGGCAAACATATGGTGAAGCTCCTCTGCAAGCAGGTGGGAATCAATGTTCATGCCTGCCGGTGGAACAAAAAATTCTATCTCATGATTTACACCGTTAATGTAGAGTATGACCTCCCGGGGAGCAATCCCCTGAACTTCCAGGGCATCAAATCCGGCAAATTTCAAATGTGGGCCAAAATGTCCCCCAACATTGGAATCCACAACTCCTTCGGTTAACGGGGACAGTCCCACGCATATACTCTTGCCTGTGCCTGAATACTGGGTGATACCGCATACAGGACCTCCCGAGATCACGATCTCGTTTTCAGGGTCACTCCATTTCGTCTTTGGTGTGACTGCATCCCACAACAAACGCAGCCCGTAACCCTTACCTCCAATAAATTTCTCCTTTACCTCCTGTGCAATGGGACGGACTTCTGCCCTGAATGCACTCAGATCCACATAGAGGCTTTGATCTGAGTACCCTTTGTCAAGAGGCTTCCATGTATAAGGGATCCTGGCCAGTACTTCACGTTTTGATATCATTGCATTCATAAGAAGGTGTTTTAGTTGTATATTTGTATTGCAAAAATAGAGAAATTGACGGTAAAAGAAAACATTAGCACACTATTGGCTGAAAAATGCGTAGGCATAGCCGGAGCCGGGGGCCTGGGATCGAATGTTGCCGCTGCCCTGGTACGAAGCGGTGTGGGCCATCTGGTGATAGCAGATCATGATACTGTTTCCCGGGGAAACCTGGATCGGCAATTCTATTTTTCAGACCAAAAGGGACATCCCAAAGTCTATGCGTTGCAGGAAAATCTGCAACGCATCAATTCCGCTACCAGGCTGACCTTGTTTTATGGACGTGTGACCACCGGAAATGCCAGACAACTATTTTCGGGTTGCCATGTTGTAGTGGAAGCCTTTGATATGGCTCCTGAAAAAGAATGGTTTGCTCTCTGGATGACAGAAAACCTCCCACACATCCCCCTGGTCATGGGTTCGGGTATTGCCGGGTGGGGACTTTCAGAAAAAATTCGGGTGCAACGTTCCGGAAATTTGTATATATGCGGTCATCAGTTAGAAACCAATGAAAAAGAAGTACCCCTGATGGCCCCCGGCGTCGGGCTGGTAGCCATGATCCAGGCAGATATTGTGCTGGAAATTTTATTGATAAAAAATGACCCATCCCTATGACCATCACCTTAAACAACAGAAAAGAAACGTTCCATGGCGGACCCATGTCGATTGCCCGGATCATGGAAGAAAAATCGTTTCATTTTAAAATGCTGATAGTCAAATTGAATGGAAAAATCATATCCAAAGAAGCGTTTGCTTCAACCCTGGTAAACGACGGGGATAGGCTTGATATCATCCACCTGATAAGCGGTGGCTGAAGGTGACCTGTTACGAAAAGCTACCTGTTAGTTCATTATCACCTTGTTCTGATCTATGAAAAAAAAATTATTATACCTACTTACGGGACTGATTCTTATCGGATTGGCTTTTCTGGTCCCTTCATGCATAATGTTTGACCTGGATGCTGTAAGCGGTTCTACGCTGGTATGGAACTCGGGATCCAACAATTATTTTAACCGGGAAGCCTACGCTACCCTGCAAGGTCCCAAAAAAATATTCATAAACGGCGAGGTGGAACAACCCGCAGAGGTCAAACTCTCCGGATTCCCTTTGCGAACGGTAACCGTCAAAGAGGCAACCTGGTCCCGGGAGGGTGATTCCATTGCCTTTCTGGGCACCTTCCGCTATGACGGTTATGCCCTGTGCGATATCCTCAGTTCGCTCAAGGTGGACAAGGCAAGCAAGGAAGACCTCTGGCCCCCGATTGACTTGTATGTCGAGGTGCGTAACCAGGCTGGCGATCTGGCCGTTTTTTCCTGGGGCGAGATTTTCTACCCGGCCAATATGTACGGCATTGTAATTGCCAAAAGGGTCACCCGTGTCATCCCCGGGAAGACGGGAGAGCTGTGGGACCTTCCCACAACCATGAAACTGGTATCGGAAACGGATCTGGTCTCTGTCAGGAATATAAAAAATCCGACCCATATAACCATTCGCTCTCTAAGAGGTAATTATGTGGTAAACAGGGACCCGGTAGTTCTTGAAAACGACCCGGGACGCATAGCCATCCAAACTTCCCTGCAGGATACCCTGGCCGTTATTACCCGGCCGGACAGCAACCTGCCTGTGATATCCTATCCTGTACTTTTTTACGGCAACAGTACCGGCTACAAGGGAGTCCGCGAATTTTCGGGACAAATGCTAAGCCGTATAATCCACCCGTGGTTTCCCCCGGATGATTACAACACGGTGCGGACCGGCATACTCAGTATTGCAGGGGTGGACGGCTTCCGGGCTGCTTTTTCGCTTTCAGAGGTGGTCAACCGGAACGACCACCGGGAAATCCTCCTGATGCAAAAGGGAAAATCTTTTTCCCTTTTTACGGCCCCCGATGCTTTTGCAGACAGGTGCATAAAAGGGCTGAATGAAATCCGGTTAATTGACAGGGAGGAAAGCTATGAAAAAACGAATTGATAATTTGGTTTTGTCACTGTTGCTGCTATTGCCGCTTCTGATCGTTTCGTTTCCCGGTTGCAGTCAAAAATCTGATAAGCAACTGGTGATTTTTCACGCAGGCAGCCTGGCCCTGCCCATGAAAGCCCTGGCAGACAGCTTTACCATCATGCATCCGGGAACAGAATTTTTAATGGAAGCAGCCGGAAGTGTTGATTGTGCCAGGAAAATCACCGAACTGGGACGCTCCTGTGACATCATGGCTTCTGCAGATTATACGGTCATTGACCAGTTGCTGATTCCGGAATATGCATCGGTCAACCAACCCTTTGCCGTGAACAGCATAGTCATTGCCTATACAGATAAATCCCGCAAATCGGAAGAAATAACTTCTGAGAACTGGTACCAGATACTGCTTTCACCCGATGTGTTTTACGGAAGGTCAGATCCCCATGCCGATCCGTGCGGATACCGCACCATATTCACGCTGCAGCTGGCAGAACGTTATCATGCGGGAGCAGACGGTAAAGCCCCTTTCCAGCTAAGAGATTTCACAGAGAAGGACAACCGTTTCATCCGCCCCAAGGAAGTGGACCTGTTGGCCTTGCTGGGTAGCCAGGCCATAGACTATATGTTCATCTATAAATCCATAGCACTGCAACACGGCCTGCGCTTTATAGACTTACCCCCGGAAATCAACCTGGGCGACAGCACAATGGCAGAGTTCTATGCCACAGCTCAATTAAAAATCAGGGGTAGCAAACCCGGTGACTCTGTTCTTGTGAAAGGGACACCCATAACGTACAGTTTCACTATTCCACACAATGCAGAGAATCCGGAACTGGCGAAAAAATTCGCAGATTTCCTGACAGATCCTGACGGAGGGCAGAAGATCCTTCGCTCAATGGGGCAGTGACGGAGGTGGAACCTCAGTGCGCCAAAATTCAATTGCAATTTATAAAGTGCTATAATAGAATCTGTTAAGATTTTAAATGCAAATTTGGCGCGCTGAGGTTCCACCTCATCTGGCGGTTGGCCAGGGAGATTACCTCGGCCTGGTCATGGGTGACATGAAGGATGGTGATGCCTGTGAGAGACACCTTTTTCAGAAGCAGGGCCGATTGATCCCTAAGCGGTGCGTCCAGCGCGGACAAGGGTTCGTCCAGCAAAAGGACTTTAGGGTGAATCACCAGCGTCCGGGCCAGGGCAACGCGCTGTTTTTCACCTCCGGACAGCGACTCTGGCATCCTGTCCAGGTGCCTTTGAATGTCCAGGTCCGAGGCAAAGTTTTCTACCATCCCTTTGATATCATTTTTTTTCATTTTTCTGATTTTCAAAGGCCAGGCAATGTTTTCATAGACACTCATATGTGGAAAAAGCGCATAATCCTGGAAAAGGATCCCCACCGGTCTGTGTTGCGGAGGCATGCGTGTACAGTCTCTGCCATCAATGATGATTGAGCCTTTTTTAAGTGTTCTCAGTCCGGCTATCAATTCCAAAATGATTGTCTTTCCGGAACCGGACGGACCCAGCAGGGCACAGTAATCGCCCTTTTGAAGTTCAAGAGAGAACCCTTTCAGGTGAAAACTGCCCACTTTATATTCCAGGTCCCTGCACGACAACATATTATATCTTTTTCTTTTTACGTCCCAACAGGCGCAGCATCATAAATACCAGTATACATATAATAATAAAGAGCACAGCCACCGGCCGGGCATAATCAAGCCCGTAGGAGTTGAACCGGTCAAAAATGAGCACGGGGGTAGTCATGGGATGGTACGCGACAATCACCACAGCGCCGAATTCACTCATTCCACGGGCAAACATGAGCACAAGACCTGTAATGACAGAAGGTTTGGCCAAGGGCAGGGAAATCTGCCTGAAGACCCTGAAAGGCGAAGCTCCCAAAGACCGTGCGGCCTGCTCAAGGCGTTCCGGTACGGCCTGGAATCCATCCCTTGCCGCATTGATTAAAAAAGGGACACTCACAAAGGCCATGGCAAGCCCAATGGCAAAAGGACTGCCTACCAGGTTGAGTCCCAGCATTTGGGCAAGCCTGCCCAGGGCCGAGTCCCTTGAAATAAAACCCAGAATAGCGATTCCGGCAGCCGAGTGCGGTAATACGATGGGAAGATCGATCAATCCCTGAATGAAAGCCTTGCCCCAAAATTCTTTCCGTGCCATGATATAGGCCAGCGGAAGGGCAAAAAAACCTGCCAGCAGGGTAAAAAGTGCCGAGACGCCCATTGTCAGGCCAATGCTTTCCTGCACCTGCGGGTCCTTGATGGTTTCAAACAGATCCGGTAAAGACGTGGAAAAGAAAAGACCCAGCAGCGGTGCTGCGATGAACAGCAGCAGGATACCGGATAAAAACAAAAAGACCAGGCGTGTGGTCGTATTATTTTTTCTGAGGAACATCATCTTTCTTTTCAAAGCAAATATAAAAAAATCCATTGTATCTTTGTTTGTATGACAGATTTCCATGATGCTTTACGAATTGTGCTGGACCATGCAACCCGTGCCGGCACTGAAGTGATATCACTTGAAAATGCCTGTGGACGAGTCCTGGCTTTGGATGTAAACGCTCCTTCAGATCTGCCTCCCTTTTCCAAATCGGCCATGGATGGATATGCCTGCCGCAAAGAAGATACGGAAAACGGTATGGAAGTTCTGGAAGTGATTGCTGCCGGCAGTACGCCGGTTCACCAGATCGTTCCCGGAACGTGCAGCAAGATCATGACAGGTGCCCTTATGCCCTTGGGAGCCAATGCTGTTCTGACGGTTGAAAATGCCACCTTACGCCAGGGGCGTGTGTACGGGCGGCAGCCGTCATCGGACAACATTATCCGGCAGGGAGAAGACCTGAAGGCAGGTGAACGGGTCCTGAAAGCAGGAATGCTTTTGCAGCCACAGCACTTATCATTGCTGGCCATGTGCGGAATAACAACCATGACCGTAAGCCGTGAAATTACCGTTGGTATCCTCTCTACCGGGGACGAACTTTTGGAACCGGGAACCCCTGCCCTGCCAGGCAAGATATACAACAGCAATTCCTGGCAGCTTATGGCCATGATGCGGCAGATGGGAGCCACGCCCACTTACTATGGCATTGCCGCCGACAGTGTGGAAGAAACCCGCCACCTTCTTAAAACCGCATTGAATGCAAACCAGGTAGTGATCCTGACCGGAGGTGTTTCTCAAGGAGATTATGACCAGGTACCCCGCGTAATCCGGGAATTGGGTTTTGAAATCCTTTTTGACCGGGTTCGTGTACAGCCTGGAAAACCAACGACTTTTGCCGTTTCAGCTTCCACCGGGAAATTTATATTCGGATTACCGGGAAATCCTGTATCCTCCTTTGTCCAGTGCAGGCTCATCATCCATCCTTTTTTAGCCGCCATGCAGGGAGCCCTTCCGGAACCGGTAACCACACTCCTCCCGCTTAAAGGCGCATATACAAGGCGTAAAGCTGACCGTATGGCGCACATACCCATACGCATTAATCCGGATGGAACGTGTTCCGCCCTTCCATACAACGGATCTGCACACCTGGCAGCCCTCTCTGCGGCACACGGACTGGGTCGTATCCCGGTAGGGGTACAATCTATAAGGGATGGAGAAAAAATACAGGTGCAGCTTTTTTAGGAAGTGTTTACTCTATGATGAATGATGCTCCCATGACAGACTCCTTTGGAAGACAAATCAATTACCTGCGCATATCGGTTACAGACCGCTGCAACTTAAGATGCATATACTGCATGCCGGCAGAAGGGGTACCTCCTGTAGCGCATGAACAGGTGCTTTCCTACGAGGAAATCCTGGCTTTTACCCGGTACGCTGTAAGCCGTGGTATCAACAAAGTCCGTCTGACGGGCGGGGAACCCCTGGTGCGCAAGGGCATCACCGGTCTGGTACATTCCCTGGCAGCCATTGAGGGCATCAAAGACCTGGCAATGACCACCAACGGGATCCTGTTGACAGCTATGGCCAGGGAACTGAAAGAGGCCGGATTACACCGGCTCAATATCAGCCTGGATACCCTGGATCCTGAAAAATACAGACGGCTTACACGGGGAGGGGATCTGAACACGGTCCTTCAGGGAATAAGGGCCGCTAAACAAGCCGGTTTTGGAGGGGCCGGCGCGCCGCTAAAACTCAACTGTGTTCTTTTATCGGATACCCGGGAAGAAGAACTGGACGCACTGCGAGCTTTTGCACGGGAAGAAAGACTGAAGCTCAGACTGATACAATACATGGATCTGAAAAACGGCTCTTTTTCGCGGGTAGATGGCGGTGACGGCGGGGACTGCCCCCGTTGCAACCGCCTGCGTCTCACTTCTACAGGAATACTGAAGCCCTGTCTGTTTAGCAATACCGGTTACGATATACGCATACTGGGTGCTGAAAAAGCCCTGGATACTGCCCTGCTTGTTAAGCCGGCAAGCGGGACTTTCAATAGTTGTGAAACATTTAATTATTTAGGAGGATGAAACAACCAGAAACCAGAAAACAGGAACTAAGCCATACCCGGCAGGACGGCCGTATACATATGGTGGATACTTCGTCCAAGGAAAACAGCCTGAGAGAAGCAAAAGCATGCGGGTCCATTGCATTGTCTTCCCTCACAATTCAGCTGATAAAGGAAGACCGGATAAAGAAAGGATCGGTGCTAACCACTGCTGCCCTGGCGGGAATAAGCGCAGCAAAACTATGCGGCCACCTGATACCCCTGTGCCACAACATTCCACTATCAATGGCAGATGTAACTTTTACGGTACACCCGGAAAGCATCGAGGCTTTTTCCGAGGTTCGCTGCACAGGGCCTACCGGCGTGGAAATGGAAGCCTTGACAGCCGTAAGCATGGCACTGCTGACCATCTATGACATGTGCAAGGCAGTTGACAAGCACATGGAAATTACCGAAATCAGATTGCTGGAAAAAACGAAAAAAAGTTTGCATGATCATGATGAAAATCCTGTCTGTTAATATTTCCGAATCAAAAGGAACCGTTAAAAAAGCAATGGAGTCCATAACCCTTGACAAATCGGGTGTGTGCGGGGACGCCCATGCCGGACCATGGCACAGGCAGGTAAGCCTGCTGGGAGAAGAGGCCTACCGGATGATGGAACTGGATCCTGAAGAGTATCCCTATGGATCGTTTGCCGAAAACATTACCACCGGGGGTTCTCCCGGTGTAGGAACCCCTGATTTGAAATCCTGCCGTCCCGGGGACAAGTTCTATTGCGGCGATGTTTTGCTGGAAGTCACACAGATAGGGAAACAATGCCACGGACCAGGGTGTGCTATTTATGAAAAAAGCGGCCGGTGCGTCATGCCAAAGGAGGGAATTTTCACACGGGTTCTTTCCGGGGGCGTACTCAAGCCGGGAGACTCCCTTGTTTACGATCCAAAAAAATATCATATTGCCGTAATAACGCTCAGCAACAGAGCTTATAAAGATTTTTACACAGACCGCAGCGGTCCCACGCTGAAGGAGCTGATAGCCGGTTTCTGCTGTGAAAACGACTGGCCCTGTGAAATTACCGGTGTATTGCTGCCCGATGATCCTGTAAAACTTCATCATGAAATCAATAAATTTGTCAGAGCAGGGTACGATATGGTGTTCACTACCGGGGGCACAGGAATTGGACCTTCGGATATTACCATAGGGGTTGTCAGGCAGATCATTCAAAAAGAGATCCCGGGCATTATGGAGTATATCAGGATTTCCTGTGGCAAAGACAATCCGCATGCCCTTCTGAGTGCCTCGCTGGCCGGTGTTTCGGAAAATACTTTGGTCTTTGCCCTGCCCGGCAGTGTGAATGCCGTAAAAGAATATTTTTCCGGAATCTCGCGCTGTTTGAAACATATGGTTTATATGCGCATGGGAATAGATAGTCATTAATTATTTTTCCATTATCTTTGCCCTATAATTTTAATACTGTTTGTTTATGAAAAAATCTATTTACACCTTGGTTTCCCTTTTAGGGATTTTCCTTTTGGGTTCCTGCAATATCAATACATATAATATTACTGCAACCTTCCCCGACGATTCCTTCAACGGGCAGGTAGCCATGCTCACAAATTCCTTCGACGGGAGCGTTCTGGACAGTGTGGTCATAGCAGAAAGCAAAGCCTTTTTTACCGGTCAGGTAAAAGAGCCGGTTTTGTGCATGATTAAAAGTGATCGTACACGCGGTCAATTGATTCTGGAAAAAGGGGACATCTCTATTGAAATGAAAATGCCGGGTGGCGTTTCTGTTGGGTCGGGAACACCCATGAATGACGCCCTGGGAGGTCTGATCTCCCAGTACAACGAACTTATGGACGAGATCAGCAATTACCAGGGAGAAGACAAAGAAGGTTATTTTAAAAGCGTCTGGACTCCGAATTTCACACAGAAAATTGGTGACATCTTCAAAGCCAATAATAACAATGACATTGGCACAATGGCCCTGATGTATCTGTCTAACTATGGAGACGAAGACTCTGTAGACACTTTTTTTGCCCAGGCCGGAGAAATTGTAACTTCAAGAGGCCCGATCCAGAAGATCATCAAGCAGCGGGAAGCCCTCACACTGACTTCCGAAGGAGTGATGTTCGCCGATTTCACCATTGAAGATTCTGACGGACAAAGCGTTGCTTTCTCTGACTATATAGGGAAAGGGAAGTACGTCCTGGTAGATTTCTGGGCCGGCTGGTGCGGTCCCTGTAAACGTGAGATTCCAAACATCAGAGAGATTTACGACATGTACAACGGGGAGGATTTCACCGTTCTGGGAGTAGCTGTATGGGAAAAACCGGAAGACACGAAGAAAGCCATTGAAGAATTGGGCGTTATCTGGCCCTGCATAATCAATGCCCAAAGTATTCCCACCGACATCTATGGCATTAAAGGTATTCCCCACATCATCCTGTTTGGTCCGGACGGAACCATAATTGCACGTGACCTGCGTGGTGAATCCATGAAAGCCAAAGTTGCAGAAGTGTTGGGCAGATAAGAAATGAAATCTGCCTCCCTGGTGATCGGCACGGTGGTCCTGGCAACCACCGTGTTGTTTCTGTGTAATTTCAGGAAGCCGTCTTATACAGCCGATATACACGCCCTGAAAGAAGTTGTGGAGATGCTCTCTTCTTCTGATTTTGAGGGGCGTAATGCAGGAAGCCCCCATGATTCTACCATTGCCTTGGCTATTGCAGCCCGTATGGCTTCCTATGGCTTTGAACCCTATTTTTCTGAAGGGCCCCTGCACCGTTTCAGCTACCGAAATGTACGATCCTGGAACGTAGTTATGGTATACCGGGGCAAAAAAACGTCAGGAACGTTGCTTGTGGGAGCACATTACGATCATCTGGGATTGGGTGGAAAGGGCTCGGGAAGCTTAAGGCCGGATACCATAGCTTTTCATCCGGGAGCGGATGACAATGCTTCCGGAGTATCGGCTGCCATGGAGGCAGCCAGACTGCTCAAGGAAACCACCCCCAGGAAGAGATTAAAAAAGGACATTATATTTGCTGCCTTCGGGGCAGAAGAGAAAGGCACCATTGGCTCGGCCATCTTGGCCGACACACTGGATAAAATGGGGGCTCTCCCCTCGCTGATGATTAATCTGGATATGGTGGGAAGGCTCCGGGACAGCCTGTTACAGGTGGGTGGAACGGGAACTTTTCAGGCAGCTGACTCGTTACTTGACATACATCTGGACCCTTCGCTGCCCCTGGTCCTGAAAAAAACCGAAAGCGGGTATGGCCCTTCCGATCACCATGTCTTTTACCGTGCCCGGGTGCCGGTTCTTTTCTTCAGCACCCTTCCCCACACAGATTACCATACGCCGTACGACACGCCCGATAAGATCAATTACCCCGGAATGGCTGCCATTGTTGCCTACGTAACTGCCGTTGCACATGCTGTAGTTGCAGAAGGCTTTGAGCCCCATTACAGGGAGACAATGGATACCCGGTCACTCCCTGAACAGGTCAGGTTCAAAGTAAGCCTGGGTGTAATTCCTGACTTCACCTACGAAGGTGAAGGATTCTGCGCCGGTACGGTGATCAGGGGAAGACCTTCCCATAAGGCGGGCATGAAGGATGGCGATGTGATCATACAAGTCAATGACCGTCCAATAAAAGACATTGAATCCTATATGGATGCCCTGACCGGGCTTGAAACAGGACAACTTGTCCGCATTGTTGTCCGCAGGAACGGACAAATCATAGAACTGGAGGTACAATTATGAAAGCGATATATTCCTGGACTTTAGCCGTGATCATAACACTGATTGCCGTATTTTTCCAAAGAAACACAGGCCCGAGCCATCCCGGAAAACAATTGATGGAAGTAAACGGGACTTCATTCAAAGCTTCCTTTCCGCGCAGCATGGAGCGGCCGCGTAACAAAACATCCGATACGAAACTGACCGTGTCGCTTCGCTCAAAAGAGAACGCAGAGGACAGGATCATTGGGGCAATCCTCTATTACAAAAGGTTTCCGGGCAATGATAATTATACGGCGGTAGTTCCTTCCTTTTCCCTGGATAAAGATAAATTGCTGATTGATTGTATGATACCTGTTCAACCGGCAGCAGGGAAGATCAGTTATTACCTGCAAATCCTGGGAAAAGACGGCACTACCGTCAATTCTCAGGAAACCATCCTGCGATTCCGTGATTACGTTCCTTCATCGGTGCTGATGCTCCATATCCTGCTGATATTCTTCGCATTCCTGTTTTCCAACTTTACCGGTATCTATGCTTTGTCCGGTAATACCCGGATCAATCGTTTTGCCCTGGTGACGATCCTGATCCTGATTGCCGGAGGCTTCATCCTGGGGCCTCTTGTACAGAAGTACGCTTTTGGTGTTTGGTGGTCCGGATGGCCCCTGGGCGGGGATATGACGGACAACAAAACCCTGATTGCCATTCTTGTATGGATCGTTGCCTATATCCTGAACAAGATACCTTTTTCATCACCAGTCTTCTGCCGGTGGCGCCGCTACCTTTACCTGGCAGCCGCCCTGGTCACCATAGCAGCCTATTCCATCCCGCATAGCACAGCCGGATCTGAGTACAACAACCATACAGGAACCATCGTTACAGGCCAGGTCATTTCTTGAGAAACATCAAATACGATTCAATGAATTCAGAACCATTTTACAATCTGTCTGTTGAGCAGCTCCTTCAACAGTACGGAACAGCATCAGATTCGGGCCTTTCGGAAGAAGAGGTGAAGAAACGCTTCGTGGAATATGGGTCCAACAGGCTTCAGGCAAAAAAAAACAAGTCACTTGCGGGCATCTTTCTGGAACAGTTTAAAAGCAGCATGGTGCTCATACTTCTTATTGCCGCTATCGTTTCCGGTGTTATTGGGATCATTGAGGGAGAAGGATTAATAGAAACCATAGTAATCCTGGCAATTCTGGTTATCAATGCAATTATAGGAACTGCCCAGGAAATCAAAGCCCAATCTTCTCTTGAGGCGTTGAATAAAATGAGCTCACCCCGGAGCAAGGTTTTGCGTAACGGGCAGGTCTATGAGGTTGATTCGGTTGAAATCGTTCCCGGAGATATTATTATCCTGAATACAGGAGACATCATTCCTGCCGATCTTCGCCTGATAGAAACGGTGAACCTGAAAATCCAGGAATCGGCCTTAACCGGCGAATCGGTGCCTGTGGATAAAACCGTTGCTCCGCTGCAAGGCCGGGATATTCCTTTGGGCGACCGTCATAACATGGCTTTTTCCACCGGTATAGTCACCTACGGCCGGGGTAAGGGACTTATCGTGGCGACGGGCATGAAAACAGAAGTGGGAAAAATTGCCCATATGTTGCAACACACAGAGGAGACAGAAACACCCATGGGCAAACGGCTCAGGGAGCTGGGAAAGGTCCTGGGTTACGTGGCCCTGATTATTTGTGCCGTGATTTTCCTGTTAGGCATAGTCTACGGCAACAATTGGCTTGATATGTTCATGATGGCCGTAAGCCTTGCCGTGGCTGCCATACCGGAAGGCTTACAGATTGTATCGACCATTGTGCTGGCCATTGGTGTCCAGCGGATGGTGAAATTCAATGCCATTGTACGTACACTGCCATCGGTGGAAACGCTGGGTAGCACCACGGTGATCTGTTCCGATAAAACGGGAACGCTCACGCAAAACAAAATGAGCATTGTGGAAAGTTGGCCGGTTGAGAAGGATTCAAGCCATACCACCCTGCTGGAAGTATCGCTGCTATGCACCGATGCACACTTGAAAATGTTGCCCGGCGGAAACTATCAGATGTCTGGTGACCCCACAGAAACGGCCATCGTGCAGGCGGGTCTGGGTGCGAATCTCAACAAAAACGAACTTGAAAAACAATTTCCGAGGGTGGAGGAAGTTCCCTTCGACTCGGACCGAAAAAGAATGGCCACCATCAACCGGATGGAAAAAGGCCTGCTACGGGTGAATGTTAAGGGAGGGCTGGATGAAATGCTGAGCGTCACCACGCGAATTCTTATAAACGGCAAAGAAAGGCCCATCACCCAGGAAGACAGGGATATCATAGAAAAGGAAAACAGACGTATGGCACGTTCTGCGCTGCGTGTGCTTGCTGTGGGATACCGGTATATCGATGCCATTCCTTCACCTGTAAACGCAACAACGGTGGAAAAAGACCTGGTCTTCACAGGGCTGCTGGGCATGATGGATCCGGCCCGGCCCGAGGTCCCGGATGCCGTGAAAAAATGTCAGACTGCAGGGATACGTCCCGTGATGATCACAGGTGACCACCGGGTTACCGCAGTTGCCATAGCCAGCGAAATCGGCCTGTACAATCCTGGCGAAAAGGACATTACCGGTTCCGAACTGTCCCAGATCAGTGACCAGGATCTGTTTGCACAGGTAAGGGATTATTCGGTATACGCCCGGGTTGCCCCGGAACACAAAGTCCGGATTGTCAAGGCATGGCAGTCCCAGGGGCAGATTGTGGCCATGACCGGAGACGGGGTAAACGATGCCCCGGCGCTCAAACAGGCCGATATCGGGATTTCCATGGGGATAACGGGAACTGAAGTGGCCAAAGATGCCTCTGATGTGGTCCTGACGGATGATAATTTTGCCACCATAGTAAGGGCTGTGGAAGAAGGCCGTCGCATCTACGACAACATTTTGAAGGCCATTCAATTTCTTCTCTCGGCAAACGTGGGTGAAGTGTTGCTCATATTCATTGCCTCTGTTCTTAATTTAGGAAATCCCCTCTCCCCCATCCTGATCCTGTGGATCAACCTGGTCACAGACAGTCTTCCCGCACTTGCCCTAAGTATGGACCCTGCCGAAAGGGGTATTATGACACGAAAGCCCAGGAATCCGAAAAAAGGATTTTTCACCCGGGGAATGATCTGGAGGATTATCTACCAGGGGGTAACCATAGGATTGATATCCCTGGCTGCTTACCTGGTAGGGCAAAAAGACGGAGGAGACGCTCTGGGAAGGACTATGGCTTTTACGGTTTTGGGTTTCTCACAGCTGTTCCACGTACGCAACCTGCATTCAAACAGGCTTTCATCCTTTAAAAGCAGCTTGTTAAGCAATAAAGCGCTGCTGGGTGCCATCACCATATCGGCATTGATGATGTTTGCCGTTCTGGTTATACCCGGCATGATGAACATCTTTGGAATCGTGGCCATGGACAAGGTTCACTGGCTCATAACAGCCGGACTTTCACTGGTTCCCATCCTGGTGGTTGAAGTGGTAAAATGGGCCGGGATCAACCATTCAAAAGACGAGTATTGAAAAAAATGCCTACTTTTGCAGGCTGTAATATAAAAATAATACAAAAGGTCCGGTAGCTCAGTTGGATAGAGCAACAGCCTTCTAAGCTGTAGGTCTTGGGTTCGAGCCCCAACCGGATCACAAGAAATAAGCCGGTTTTTTACGAAAACGTAAAGCCGGCTTTTATTTTATCCTGTTTTTAAAGGGTTTCCTTGCATATCATTTTCCGCTTTTTTACCTTTGTGTAAAGCAAAAACAGTCCCAAAAACAGTCCCTTTTAGGAAAAGGACTGGAAATTCAATTCATAAAGCAATGAAAATCCGATTCAATCTTAAGACTCCTAAAGAGAAAATATCTCCCATACGAGTTATTTGCTCTTGGTCAGGAAATGAGGTTTCCGCCTCGACAGGAATGTTTGTTCCGACAAAGCTTTGGCTAGGTAACAAGAAAAACGGAAAGAAGAAACAACGAGTATCTGATGCTCATTATGATCCTGAAGTAAACATCCGGCTTTCGGACATAGAGAACATACTTCTTCGTTTGAGTACAGAATTTCAGGGGGTCCCATCAAAAGAAGAAGTCAAAGACTGGGTGAGTTATGCCATCAGACATTTTAATAATCCAAAAGAAATATACCGCCCTGGCAATGTTAGAAACCAAAAAGATTCATTCATTCAATTCTTTGATAGCTGGAGAAATAAGGGAGCAAAATCGAGAACAACCGCTTATAATTTACTCATAGAGTATGGTGGCAAGAAATTGACCTGGAATGATATCGATTATAAGTTCTACCGAAATTTTGTCGACTTCATGTTTTCAAAGGGAAATTCAAGAAATTACGTTGGGACCATTGTCAAGAAAATCAAAACGGTAATGAGAGAAGGGGAAAAATTGGGGTACCATAGTAATCGAGCATATCTGAATTTTGAAGTATTCAATGATCCGGTGGACAATGTATACCTTACCGAAGAGGAACTGGACCGGATCTGGAGCCGGCAGGACTATTCTGCACGGGAAAGGAAAGTCGTAGATATGTTCTTTCTGGGAGTGGATACAGCCGCCAGGTATTCCGATTACAGCAGATTAAAACTTAACAATATCGATGACAAGGGAATCATAAGATTTGTTCAGGAAAAGACGAAAGATCCAGTGCTGTTGCCGGCCACTGCCCGTGTACTGGATATTCTCCAAAGAAACAAGGGGAAAGCGCCTACCGTATGCGAACAGTACTTCAATCGGGAAATCAAAAAGATCTGCAAAAAAAACGGCCTGACAGATCCAATTTTTAAAACCGTCTCAAATGGAGGTCAGAAATACACCATAACGAAAGAAAAATGGGAAATGGTAAGCTCTCATACAGCCCGCCGGACCGGTGCTACCAATATGTACAAGGCAGGAATCCCCACCTTGGCCATCATGAAAGTTACTGGCCATACCTCAGAATCCTCATTCTTAAAATATATCAAGATCTCAAAAGAAGAAAACGCCCGGATGCTGGCTGAGCATCCGTATTTTAAAAAGTAAGCTATACTCAATGTTTCTTTTCCCGGATTCGCTCAATCTCTATTTGTTCCCCTTTAGTATTTCTCAGGTAACGAGAAACAACTTATTTCTATAGTAGGCTTTTCAAGAATTGTAACATAATAGACAGTGAACGGAGATGTCTCTATTAAAAAGGTAGGAAAAATAAATAACAGGGACTATAACCCAATAGTTCCGAAAAACTGAGTGTATGGGATATTAAGATCGATAAATTCGAACCTGACCGGAGCGTTAATTCTAATTAAATCATAAATCTTTTTACTCTCAGAATCAGATGATAAATAAAAACTAATATACTCTTCAGTAGCTGCTTGTGCGAACAATTTTGTGTCGTTTGGAATAATGAATCGTTGTTTGAGTTCAATGGCTTTTTCTTTTCTAGCACAAAATGCGATGCTCGCTAAATGACCTGCCATTGTGCCATGGTTAAGATTAAAAGGTAACACCTGTAAATTCAATAATGGTAATTCATTGACATTCCCCTTGACACAATATTCGGCAATAGATATTGTGGATATTACAAGATCAAATTTTTCCTGAATAAGGTACCGATAATATCCCTCTGCGTTTATAAACAAAGGATCTTCTTCATTTAAGAACCTAATGAAAAAACTTGTATCTAGTAAAACGGCTTTACGCATCACGCCCACGTATTTCGTTTAACCATAATTCTGGATCTACATCTTTTATCCAAGCCGCCTTTTTTCGTAATTTTTTCAAATATTCCTCGTTATAAGAATTCTGGTAATCAACAATCTCGATAAATTTTAAACTTGTTCTGTCAATTTCACCTGTCTCTGAGTTTTGCTTGCCTATTGCACGAATGCCATACGACTTATATAAGATATTATTTTCTTGATTTTGCAGAAATTGTATAGGTGTATCAATTTTGACAATACCAATGTCATCAGTTAATATGTGAATATTTGCCTTATCTTTTCCACCAGCATTAGTCACTTTTCCATAAAAATAAAATTCCGCATCAACCCATACTGCAGAATTTCTGTAATAATGGGTACTCTTATCAATTGATAATTTGACTGAATCTTCTATTGATGTAGTTATCAAAAATGAATAATCATTCTTTACAGCTGAGTTTTGAAACACTTCAATAGCTTGTGCTGTTGGCAGATCTAGAAAATCAATATTTTGAACAGTAACAATTTGAGCCATTATAGCATTAAATGCGATAATGGCCTGTATTGAAGTTTTAAATTTATGCCTAATGGAGCCCTCTTCAATAGAATAACTTATTATTGGTCTTTTGTTTTTTTCAGTAGGAAAAAGAAGATTATCAACTTGTTCAAGGATTTGAATAATTTCTTTTATATCGAAATTATCGGGTGTAATATCCAGGTTTCCCTTTTTACCCGACACTCTAATTTCTATATGTCCAATTTTATCCATTTATACAAAAGTATAATATTTAATTAAATTATAGATATAAATCAGAATGCATCTTATTCTATAGTGTTTTATTTAATAACGTTTTATTATTTAATTCATTAAATTACAAAGGGGAACAAATACTACACAATCAAGAATAAACCACCTTGTTTCGGCACATTCTCAAATAATTCCATAAGAGTACTTTTTTTCTGAAAAAAAAGGCCGACTTCACAGCCAGCAATTAAAATCATTTTCGATATGTAAATAAGCACTCTTTATCTCCAAACAGGTAATCTATACTTGATCTTAATTAACGGCACTGATTGATTTACAATCACGTAATAGATATTTATTATTTTCTGATCCAACAATTATGGAATTTGGATTAGTCATGAGAAAGTCAAAACCTTTAAAAACACCCTGAATTCTTTTGTTATTACACTCAACTCTAATTGTGTCTCCATATGATATGCCCAGTTTATTGCAGAGAGCCTTCGCAATAATAACTCTTTGTTTTTCTATGTTCTCTAAAAGTAGATCACTTAACACACGATTTTCACGAATCAACTTTTCAAGCTCATCTGATTTGTCTAATTCATTAACATCCATTGCTTTTTTTCAAATGTAATCAAAAACTCAGAATAAGTTTCTATACACTATTGCTTATTATTATAATAAGCCTCCTTGTTCAGGTAAATTTTCATCATAGTAATGGTGTGTCACCATCATTTATCACCATTGTGTTTTAATGAAATTGTAATTTAACCCGACACTCCCGTACCATTTTACACCTACAGTTGTCGATAATACTCCGGCACCAACACTCAATCCCCAGCGATCCCTTGTGTACCCGGCCTCAAGGCCTACCGCCATGACTGGGAATGGTGCTACATAAGAAAGTTTTCCATTCACATATACCTCGTTTCTATAGATCTTTTCAACTGTATTGGTTATAGTCTGAACCCGGGTAGGTACAAAGACGTTTACGCTATCAAGCCTCGGATTATAGCCTGAGATCCAGGCTTCGAAACGAGGATCCTTGTAATATCGCTGAGTTATCGGTATTACAAGATCATTGTTCACGAAATAAGGCTTAGTAACCGTATCAGAATGAAACAAAAGAACCGGAACCTGGGCTATCGGGTAAACCTCAATACCGGCTGATCGTGAGACAACCGGTTCCGGGATCCTTACCTGAATCGTATCATAAGCAGTAACGGTGGTCGTGTCGGTATGTAAAAAATCCCCATTTTCCTGCCGATTGTTGTTAATTATTCCGGCAATATATCCGAACACGACGAGTAACGCCGCCGCTATGGTGTAGCTAATAACCTTGCTCATACTTCAAACTCTGTTATCTCACCTGTTTGACAATATGCTGACGTGTCGAGGTGCACCCAAGAAACGTTTTTTTCGAGCCGTATAGGGTAGGGCAGTAAGTGTTCGATACCTTTTATCTCGCTGCGTATTTCTTCGGCTGTAAAGCCCGAAAACGTGAAGTCCCCGGCGCACCAAAGTACGTGAGCGGAAACGTAGGGCTTTTCTTCTGCTGCGACAATTTTGCAAAGATTGCACCTTGTGCCTCGCTGCCTGTGTCCTTCGACGTTGCAATACATAGGTACGCCGAAATGCCTGCGTATGAACAGGAGCGTTTCGAGGTAGTCCTGCCGGAAAAAACCCCACGCACGGCTGCCGAAATAAGCGACCGTATGAGGGCAGGCGAGTTCCTCGAGTGTGAAGTAGTTACGAATTTGTTGTATCAGTTCCGTTCGTATCATTGTCTTTTTCTTCCTTTTTGATGTCGATAGATTCGGAAACCTTCTTCCCGAATATCTTCCAGATATTGATTTTTACATTCTTGCCCTGTGCTTCGAAGTAGTTCATGAGGCATGATTCAAGTTCAACACCTATTATAATCAGCATAAATATAACAGGTAGGACAGGTATTTCGAGAGGTGTTCCAACTGCCTGCCCCAAAATGCCGGACAGAAATATCCAACAGATATAATCGACAGCCTTGTTAAATGTGCGGCGTATTGCCCTTGACTTCTTGATTTGTTCCCCTCGCCTTCGTGCTGCCTGTACGCCGAAACGTAAATCGACAATGATAAGTATAGCGGCAAGGAAAAAAAACCATTTCATTACGCCGATTATTTCAATGAACGGAGCGAGGGCAGCCGACATTGTTGCTGAAAATATATTCCTGTCTGACATCATTTTTAATGTGCTGTTAATGCGTGTTTATGTACGCCGTTTATTTATTCTTTTTGCTTTTTCTGCTTACCCACCACCCACGTACTCGGGCGAGCCATGTGCGCCAATTTTTCTTCACAACAAAAAAAGCAATGAGCGTTAATGTGATTGCGAATAACGCAATATCGAGCGTTCCGAAAAGTGGTCTTGCGAGTATCATTTTACGAAAGCGTTATGGCTGCGTACCTGCTCTTTGAAGTAAGTAGTACGGTATTGTCCTGTAAGTTTTTTCGACGATGCTGTTACTGCTGTAACTTTTATGCCTTTTGTCTGTACAGGGGCAGGATTAGACAGGGCTGCGAGTTCCTGTGCGTATTTAAGTGCATCATCGAGAAATGCGAGTACCCACTCCGTCCACGTCCAACCGTTTGCCTTCTTGTCCTTCAATGCCTGTGCCTCGCCGACGGTTTTCATAATAAAGTTCACAATCTTCGATATGTTTGTGAAGTAGATTTTTATTTTTTCGATTTTGTCAAGTAGTTTCATGTTTTTTGTTTTTTTTATGTTCTGTTTTTCTTGCCTAATATCCTGTCAATTACCGCCTTGCGATATTGAAGGAATGCGCCGACCGGGATTCCGACCACTATGCCGGCGCATACGTACATACATACTTTCAGAAGCATATCCCGAAAGCGTTGAATAGAATCTCTGCGAGCGTTTTAAAAAAGTTCCAAACGACCTCGAAAATTGCAATCCAGTTTTCCATAACTTATTTGTTTTTAAGGGTTAATATAAATTCGTAACACAGTATTATGTCTTCCGATTTCTGCGTGTTGTGCCGCCTTGTTGCCTATTGACATACGACAGCGACGGGCATATCCGGCGTCGGATTCTGCTTCGCGTCGTTCCGGGTTGTTGCTGCTTAATACCTTGATACGTCCGTCGTATTTTTCCCGAAGCGCATTATTTTCTGCAGCGAGGTTGCACATGCGGATGTCTGTTGCCTTCAACCTTGCTTCGAGGTCTGTGTATCTCTCATTTACTTTTGCGTACTTCTCACGGTACGACAGTAGTGCTATTGCTGCTATGAACAGCAAACAGAAGATTGCGATTAGTGCATAAGCTGTTGTTTCCATGTTTTATTTTATTGGTTAATAATTTCGTTGTAGTGTTCCTGCAACAGTTCCCCCCGGCTTACCATGTCTTGCAAAAGGGCCTTGACGGTGTTTTGCAGGTTTGCCGGAACCTGTGAGTATGTTTTTCTTCCTGCAAGGATTAAGTTTTTGTATATCTGTGCCATATTACTGTGTATTAATTAGTTCGTACAATTCTGCCTGTGCCTCCATGATAGCGAGTTCAGTTTCCGTAAAGCCGGCCTCCTGCTGTGGCTCACGTTCTGCAGCCCGGATGCGGTTGATTTCCGCCAGCTGTTCTTCTTTTGTTGCGAAAACGACTGTGTCAATGTTATACATTCCTCGAAGCATTCGTAAATCTTCGTAGGCTGTCATTACATAACCTTCTTCCGTGTTCCCTGCCGCTTCCCATAACGCCACGTTCGGGTTGTTGAAAATCGGGTATTCGGCCTTTAACTCTGCTTCTGTCAGATATTTTCCGTTTGGTAATGTTGCGCCCCCTCCGGGGTAAAATGATAGTTCCATATTCTTGTTGTTTTATTTGTATGATATTGTTTGCACTGTAGCTTGGTAATCTCCATCATAATATCCACCAAAGATGTACATGGTCGCTCCAAGCGTTGTTACTATTGCTGAATTGGCATCATATATAAGCTGAAATGGTGCGGTTTCTTTTACGCCTGTTGTGTCGTATATCTCAAATATTTTCGAAACACTACTGTTTATAAATACCGCCTTTCCCCCTATTGTGCCTGCTTTATCACTTGACCTCGTAAGAGTCTGTAAAGACGTTACCACACCTGATGTTGTTATGTAATTAGTCCATTCAGTATACTTGGCACACACAACCCCTTGTGCGAGTTTAGTTGCATACACAGCACCAGCTGAAGTCAGAGTAGTCGTATTGCGTGTTAATGTATTTGTATATATGTCAACGATATTACTATTGCCGCTAAAAATAAATGCGTGATTATTACAAGAGGCGGCGGTGATGGGATATCCCGCCGAAGTAAGTGCCGCTACCGTTGTCTTTGTTCCACTTTGATTATAAGCATCTACATACGTAGATGGCCCATAATAATCACCTCCTCCGGCAAACAGCACGTATCCACCTGCCTCTGCTGCCGCAAGATTATTACGAGAAACGCCTAACGCCGCTACCGTGGTGCGCACTCCGGATGAATTATACATATTAGCTGTGTTTGTAGTAAAATAAGATGCCCACCCTCCTGCAAAAAACGCCTTATCTCCATACCCATAACCTGCATGCCCATTGACAGCCTCTGCTAAACTATTAACTGTCGTACGCACTCCTGCAGATGAATACATCTCAACAAGCGATAATCTATCATATGATATATCATTACCACCGGCAACAAGTACCACGCCTCCATTGGGTATTGCTGCTGCAGCCATAGAATACCTTGCAATAGTCATGTTTGTAAGCGCTGCCTTGCTCCATACCGGTGGGGCTGCCCTATAAACAAGTATACCATAACGGTAGACATAGTTTCCTTTGCTTCCGTGCTTGAATATCTTTACTCCTTTATTTCCGTATCTGTAAGTCGGCATAGCATTATTCTCCTACAACCGCCAACGGAACAGCGTCTTTTTGTGCTTGCGTAAGAGCGTCCCATTGAGCTTGCGTAAAGTATTGTATTGTATTTGTTGCCAAAGCCCCCACCTCTGATGCGGTGTAGGAGGGCTTCGCCGAGGCTTTAGCCCAAGCATATACGTCTGACGCCGGCATGGATGAAGGAAAGTCTGTAATCTGGCTCTTTGTGTGCGTGTGGCTCGCTGCGGCATAGCTGTGTGTATGACTTGCGGCTGCTGCTCCTATGTTAGCCGGTGTTACATACTGCCATGTATTGTCATTGCGCAGGAATATAGCGTTGTTAGCTATCCCGGTGGTGGGAACGTGGTTTCCATGACTTGTTGCAGCCGCCCCAACATCGGCTGCGGTGAGCGAAATGTTTGCAGACAAAGCCTTACTGTTTACGGTGCGAGTTGTTGGTACAGCCCCCACATCGGCTGCGGAGTATGCAGGTCTGCCTTGATATGACCATTTAGCATATGCGGGAGTACCACCAAGCGTGCACTTGTATATGCCTCCCGTAGATATGTTAATATAGTAATCACCTGCCAGAGCGTTAGCGACTCCGGAAGACGAATATATAAACTCCCCTGCGGTTATCCCTGTTATGGCTGTCCCGAAGTGCATTACCGGGTCATCTGGAGCAGTGGACGATTCTTTTCGGAAGATTCTTCCGAGTGTGTCCTTGTATAGTTCTCCCTCCGTAACACTTGCAAAGCCTAAAAGGGTTGACAATTTTATACTATTAGCAGTATAAAATGCCGTAGGCACAGTACCATTTGCGCCCCAGAATGCCAGCTTCTCGTAGTTAAGAGTCGTCATATTACGAGTCAATACGCCTTGCACCATTTTCTCCTTCGTTATACGTAGTTCTTCCGGTGTGAAGGTGTACGAATAAGTAAAGCCGCTTGCGCCTACGGTTTGCATCGTCATCCTTTGTCCGACATAGTCATCATAAGTATCGGACACTATCTGTAATAGCGAATTTCCGGCAGACATTTCAATTACAGAATAAGGGTTAGAACCGATGGATTTTGTGCCTATGAACAATGCTGCCTCCTCTGTGTCTGGTAGTGTCTGTAACTGCCGTACCGTAAGGTAATTTACAAATGCACTGAATGCCAATAGCTTGTCAGCTAAAATCTGGTCTGTGTTGATGATATTCGAGTTCAGCAAGCCGTTGACGGTCAGGGCTGCCTTTGATGCCATGTCGGCAAAATCCGCATACCCGGCTTCCTGTGCGATAGCATTCTTGGCTGCGGTTACTTTGTTTGTCGCATCGGATGCGGCCGTTGTGGTTGCATCACCGGCTGCGGCAGACCTTATTGCTGCCTGTATTGCCACGTTTGCTTCTTCAACCCTCGTCTGGTATGTTGATAATGCGCTGTTGAAAGCGGTGTATTTAGTATCAACATCGGTCTTTTCTGCAGTCGTTGTCTTGCCGTCTGCAATAGCTGTTGTTATTGAACTGATTAGGTTCGTTGTAGCCGTATTGACAGCCGTTTTTGCGCTGTTCAGGTTTGTCTTTGGAGTTCCGGATAGGTAGCTGTTTGCGTATAGCTTTGTATAAGCTGCATCTACCTGTGTTTTTGTGGAGTTCACAAGGTTTATATATGCCTCGATAGTCTGTGCCTCGGATTGCGAGATTACTCCATCCTTGAATGTGCCGTCAACGTAAGTATTCAGACTGCTTACTGCAGTATTTGCATTATTGGCGGAAGTCTGTGCGTTTGACGCTGCAGTTGCAGCGCTGTTGGCGGAGGTCTGTGCGTTCGCTGCTGCGGTGGCGGCATTATTAGCTGCGGTCTGTGCGGTATTGGCAAGTGTCCGGGCTTTGGCTGCAATAGCATTCAATAAGTCAGTCCGGGCATCATAATAAGCCTTAAAAGTGCTTCGGAAGGTCGTGCCTGTGATGTCCGAGGTCGTTGTCAGATTTGAAAGCAAGGGCGTTATGTAGGTGTTCAGCGCATTGTAAGCCGTTCCGTAGGCCGTTTTTGATACGCCGAAGGTGTCAGCTTGTGAATCGTTTTTCGTTTTTTCTGATACGATTGCATCCCATTCCTTTTTCGTTTCCTGTTTCTCGGAAGCTGTTAATTTATTGTCGTTGGCAATATCGGACAGAAGGTTATTTGCTGTATTAGCAGAAGTCTGTGCGTTTGACGCTGCCGTACTTGCGCTGTTGGCTGTGGATTGGGCTGTGGCTGCTGCGGCATCTGCTGCATCAATTTCTGCTTGAACGTCTTCCGGAGCAGGTGTCCAGTCGGTGGGCTTGTTGCCGAGTT
>MWDM01000002.1 GCA_002070565.1 Bacteroidetes bacterium ADurb.Bin139 | reverse complement strand
GTCGCGCATTTGTTTTCCGGTTGAATCCAGCAGCGGAATGCGTATGGTGTCACTTAACGGCAAACCCAGGCTGTCTGCAGTCTGTCCGGCAGCAGTCCCTGCAGAAAACAGCAAAACGCATAATAACAATGCTTTAACCCGTAGTATCATCTGCTCTTAATGTGACGAGGCGCTAAGTTACAAAAAATGTGCCTCTTGCCCGATGACATCCTCTATTTGCGCTACAGACAGGGCATCCCTGACCAATACGCGTTTTGAGCTATCCAGCAGGTATAGTGATGGGATGGCCCTTAGATCATATGTGTTACCGTTGCGTATAGCTCCTTCCGGATCGTATCCATGAATCCAGTCCGGCGGCAGGGTGGGCAGGTATTTCTGCCATCCTTCCAGGTCTTTGTCGGGGTATATGGTCAGTATGGCCAGCTTTTTCTTCTTTGCCATTTCTGTAAGCAATTCCGAGGCAAGGATCTCGTCTGCAGCCTTGCGGCAGGCCGTGCATCCCAGATTGATGAAAAAGAGCAGTACATAATCTGACTTGAGCCCATAGAGCGTCTGGGGCCGTGCAGGGGCGTCTGTATAAGGAAAGTTTCTAACAGCGCTTACAAAACGTATGTCACCGGCCTGTTCTCCCACCCGGTTCTTGTTTATCATTTGCAGAAGGTGAACCGGCCTTTGTTTCTCCACAGTGTCCGGAACGGGGCTGGCCACCATGTTTTCCAGGACAACCCGGAAAAAATCATCGTTCCTGTACGGTGAATTGGGGTGGTAGAAAAAATATTCAGACAAGGTGAAAAACTTAAGCAGGACCCTTTTCCTGACATCCGGATCATCGGCTGCTGTGCCGGCCTTGTTCATCATGCTCTTGAGGGCCTGCTCTCCAACGGAGCGAGGGGTTTGTTGCAACAAATCAACAAAATCGGTGAATGCCTGTGCTGCAAAATCTTCCTGTTGGATACAAAGTGAATCTTCAAAGGGAAAAAGATCCCAGTAATGAAGTGTCCTGAACTTGACAACTTCAGAATCGGATGTTAACAGTACCGGTATGGCCGGTTGGGTAAAAATTAACGGTTTGCGTTCTTTTTCCCTGTTTCCCCTGGCACACGATGCGGTGGTCGCTGCAATCATGATAAGGAGCAGGCAACGGAAGAGAAGGTTCATGAAACAAAAATAATAAAATTTCTTACATTTGCTCTTCATGAATATTTCCCTCGAAACTTTCAGAATTATACTGTATGTTATGGCAGCCCTCGCGGTTGTCGTTTTTTTTGCCCTTTACCAGGTGAAAGCAGGGTATGGAATTCTCTTTGACAAAAGCTGGGGCATCACCCTGTCCAACAAATGGGCCTGGATGATCATGGAAGCTCCCGTATTTATTGCCATGTGCTGGTTTTGGATGATGTCGCCCCGCAAGTGGGATTTGGTACCCTTCATTTTTTTCCTGCTATTTCAGATCCACTACCTGCAACGGGCCTTTATTTTCCCCTGGTTAATTAAGGGAAAAAGCCGCATGCCGCTGCTGATCATGTTCATGGGAATTGTTTTTAACCTGGCCAACGCCTTCATGCAGGGGCAATGGATTTTCTTCCTGGCGCCCGCTACCATGTACACCCAGTCCTGGATCAGGGACACCAGGTTCTTGCTGGGGACAGCCCTGTTTCTGGCAGGACTCATAATCAACATACAATCCGACGGAATTATCAGGAATTTGAGGAAAGACGGCGATACCAACCATTACCTGCCCGAAAAGGGTCTGTTCCGGTATGTCACATGCGCCAATTATCTGGGAGAAATCGTGGAATGGCTGGGTTTTGCCATACTCACCTGGTCTTTCAGCGGATTCGTTTTCTTCCTCTGGACTTTTGCCAATCTTGTTCCACGGGCGCACGCCATCTACAAGAAATACCAGAACGATTTTTCCGATGAAATGGCCCGCGAACCCCGTAAACGCGTATTCCCCTTTATTTATTAGTTCAATATGATTGAAAATTCCCTGTTATTTACTCCCGGTTCCATAGGTCCCGTGACCTTGCGCAACCGTACCATACGGGCAGCCGCTTTTGAAGGAATGTGCATAGACAATGGTCCTTCAGAGGCATTGTACAATTACCATACGGCTGTAGCCGCAGGTGGTGTGGGCATGACAACGGTCGCTTATGCAGCCGTGTCCAGGAGCGGATTGTCTTTTTCCACACAGCTCTGGATGAGGCAGGATATTGTTCCCGGTTTGCGCCACCTTACCGGCGGGATACACAAAGAAGGGGCAGCAGCTTCAATTCAGATGGGGCATTGCGGGAACATGAGCCACCGCAATATATGCGGATGCATGCCTGTGTCGGCAAGCAGCGGTTTCAACATGTATTCTCCCACGTTTGTACGGGCCATGAAAAAATCCGAAATACTGCAAATGGTAAAGGATTTTGGAAAAGCCGCAGAGTTGGCCAAGGAATCAGGTTTTGATGCCGTAGAGATCCATGCCGGGCACGGCTACCTGCTCAGCCAGTTCATGTCGGAATGGCTCAACAGAAGAAAGGATGAGTACGGAGGCAGTTTTGAGAACCGGCTCAGGTTTACTACCCAGACCATAGAGGAAGTGATGGAGGTGGCTACCCGCCGTAATTTGGCTGTGCTGGTTAAGATGAACATGAGGGATGGATTCAGGGGGGGGATGGAACTTGACGAGTCCCTTGAGGTGGCAAGACTTCTGGAAAAACTGGGCGTTCACGCCCTGGTTCTGAGTGGCGGCTATGTAAGCCGGGCTCCCATGTATGTAATGCGCGGTGCCATGCCTATCAGGACCCTGACCTACTATATGCCCTGGAATTATGTAAAGTTAGGTGTCAGGATAATTGGCCGGCTGATGATACCTTCTGTTCCATTCAGGGAAGGTTATTTTCTTGAAGACGCCCGTGAATTCCGGAAAGTCGTAAAAATTCCCCTGGTCTGTCTGGGGGGCCTTTTTTCACGCTCCATCATAGAGCAGGCACTGCGGGATGGTTTTGAATTTGTTGGTATGGCACGTCCCCTGATTAACGATCCGGCTTTTGTGAACAAAATGAAAACAGCAGGAGAGCAATCTGTTGAGGAAGATTTCAGAAGTGGTTGCAAGCATGCGAATTATTGCATAGGCAGGATGTACAGCAGGGATATGGTATGCCACCAGCATGTGCAGGACATACCCAAACGTTTGCTCGATGAATTCAAATAAACTTTCCGTTGCCCTGGTAACCGGGGCCAATGGCGGTATGGGCAGGGAAGTGTCAGCTGCCTTGCTCCGGTCTGGATTACGGGTGATCGTATCCTGCCGCCCGGGCAAAAAAGGTCTTGATTTTTTCAACCATCTCTGCCAGGAATACGGGAGCCATCGGGTTGATTACCTGGACATGGACCTTTCCAGTGAGGTTTCTGTGCGGGATGCAGCTCGCCGGTTGCTGGAAAAGGAATACCGTCTGGATGTGCTGGTCAACAATGCCGGAATGCTGGGTTGGAAACCCCAGGTAAACGGCCAGGGTTACGAGATGCACAATATGGTCAACTGCCTGGGACCGATGTTGTTCACCTGGCTGCTAAAACCCATCCTGGGCAGGGGAAGCCGCGTAGTGAACACTGTTTCTGTGATGTTGCGCCTTGGACAGATCCCCCCTTACTTTCCATATCCTCCAAAAAAATTCAACCGTTTTAAACAGTATGCCTGTTCCAAGCTGGGACTTACGTTGCTTTCCCTGCGCCTGGCGCAATTATGGAAAGAAGACGGTATAACGGTCAACATGGCCGATCCGGGAATTGTCAATACCCCAATCATCAGGCTCCACAAATGGATAGACCCCCTTACCGATGTGCTGTTCAGGCCGATAATACGACAGGCTCCCAGGGGGGCCTGTACATCCATTTTCCTCTCCCTTGATCCGTCTGTAGAGGGAATAACGGCAACCCTGTTTAAGGATTGCAGGGCAGTCAGGTTGCCTTCCAGGGTATTGGATGATCCTGCGAACGATCTTCTTTGGAGTTTTTTTATAACTTTGCTAAGTCATGGCGATAAGTAATAAAATCAACCTGGGTTTTCTTGTGGTGGGTTTTGTACTCTTCCTGTCAAGCCTTGTCAGCATCTTTGAGATGGGCAGGACAAGGCGTTCCCTGGGCGATGTGCTTTCTATCAATGTTGATAACATAAACGCATCCATCCAGTTACTAGAGGTTACAGACCAGAATATCTTTACCTTACTCAACCAGATAGGGGTTAACCAGGACTCCCTGCTTGAAATGGGATCTTTGTACGGGGATGACCGGTTTGAAGGCTATTTTCGTGCATTGGGGTCTTCATTTACTACAAATGAGGAACAGGCCCTTACAGATTCCATCATGTTTGCCTATGCCGCTTATATGCAGATCCTGAACGAAGCACCCTTCCTGTGGGAGGGAAACGGTTACCTGGCAAGGAGGGAGTGGTATATCGCACGCCTGTATCCGACCTATGCCAGGTTGAGGTATTACATTCAGGAGCTCATATCCCTGGAACAAAAACTACTTAAAAATAACACACAACAGATCCAGGATGGATTTTACAGGAGTATAATGCCGGGGGTTATTGCAGTAGCCAGCAGCATATTGCTGCTATTCCTGTTGTCCTATTTTATCAGGATTTATGTTATCCAACCCCTCCGGCAGATGCATACCGGAGTCAGGAACACCTTGCTCTTTAAAAAGAAATACCAGGTAAGGCTGCCTGCCGGTGACGAACTATCAGAACTGAACGAATCCATTACACAACTCTGCGACGAACACAATAAATTATGAGAATCCAGGTGATAGCAAGGTACATGGGCCTGGTTCTGCTGGTAAATGCCCTGTTTATGTTCATTGCCGTTATCATATCGGCAATTTACGGTTTTGATACCGGTTTTTCCCCCCTGTTGCTCTCTGCTGTCATTACGGCCACCATTGGTTCTTTCCCTTATATATTTGTCAGGGAGTCCAGCGAAGTGACCACCAGGGAAGGCTACGTGATCGTGGTTTTGTCATGGGTGCTGTCCTGCCTTTTTGGTATGCTGCCTTACCTGCTCTGGGGCGGGGAGTTCATACTCATCAATGCCTGGTATGAAAGCGTAAGCGGCTATACCACAACCGGGGGAACTATCCTTACAAACATAGAAGCCATACCGCATTCCCTGCTTTTCTGGCGAGCTTCGACCCATTGGATAGGGGGTATGGGAGTCGTTCTTTTCATGTTGCTGATCCTTCCCGAGGTCAGCTCCATCCGCCTGAAATTATCCCGTATCGAGATCAGCTCATTATCCCAGGAATCTTATCATTTCAGGGCCATAGAATCTGTGCGGGTGATTGCTTATGTCTATTTTGGATTAACATTACTGGAAACCATTGCCCTGTGGATTTCAGGAATGAGCCTCTTTGATGCCATATGTCATTCCTTTGCCACAATAGCCACCGGGGGATTCAGCACCAGGAACAACAGTGTCGCCTATTATGATAGTGTTTTGATTGAAACAATCATTATTGTCTTTATGACTTTGTCTGCACTTAATTTTGGAATGATTTTTCTATTAGTGGCAAAAGGTTCATTATTGTTGTTCAAATCTCCTGTAACAAGATATTATATTGCAGCACTATTGTCAGGAAGCACACTGGTATCTCTCAATCTTGGGCTAACAGGAACATATGACTCTTTAGGAGATTCCTTCAGATTTGGTTTCTTCCAGACATTTTCTTTAGCCACATCCACAGGTTTTGCTTCGGCTGATTCTTCAATGTGGCCAAATTTTTCCATACTTCTCCTGATCTTTTTCTCATTGCAATGTGCTTGTTCCGGTTCGACTTCAGGAGGTATTAAAGCTGACAGGATCCTGATATCGTACTATTCCATAAAAGCCCATATAACAAAAAGGCTACATCCCAGATCAGTGGTTCCTACAAGAGTGGGAGGACATGCGATTGATCCGGACACGGTATCAGAAGTGAACCTGTTTATTGTTTTCTATTTGTTATGTGTTCTGACCGCATCATTGTTAATAACTCTTACCGGAGTAGATATTATGGATGCAGTAAGTTCTACGATAGCACATATAGGCAATGTAGGTCCCGGGTTCGGAAATGTTGGTTCCATGAGCAATTACCATTTGTTTAACGGGTTTTCAAAATTTGTACTTACAATAATTATGATCCTGGGCCGTATTGAATTGTTCGGCTTTTTCATTCTGTTTAGTTCTAAGAAATAAAAGCCTGATATTCATGGCAATTGACGAGTATATTCTTGATAAGCTCAATAGCAACCTGCCCTTTACCCCTTCTTCCGATCAGGATGTTTTTTTCCGGGCCATGGCTTCTTTTCTTACAAGTCAGGTTCCGGTATTCATCCTCAATGGTTATGCGGGGACGGGTAAAACCACGGCCATGGCTGCCCTGGTGGGTGCTCTTGCAGCCCTGAACAGGCAGGTAGTCCTCCTGGCGCCAACCGGCCGTTCAGCCAAAGTGCTCATGGGGTATGCCGGTGCCCCGGCGCATACCATCCACAAGGCCATCTACCGGCAAAAACCCCCGGCATCATCTGATGAAGGAGGGTTCGGGGTTTTTGAATTGCATCCCAACCGGAGCAAGAACACCCTCTTCATTGTCGACGAAGCCTCCCTGCTTTCCAACACCCAGGGGGGCATGCTTTTTGGCAGCGGCAATTTGCTGGAAGACCTGGTTACCTACGTCTTCAGCGGGAAAGGGAATCAGCTGCTCATTCTGGGTGACTCGGCGCAACTCCCGCCCATAGGTCTGGATCTGTCGCCGGCCCTGGACCCCGGATATATGGAACAATACGGAAGGGTGGTCTATATGGAGATGAAAGAAGTGCTCAGGCAATCTTTTGATTCGGGCATCCTATACAATGCAACGCTCCTGAGAAACAACATCACGGCAGGCAATTACTGTCTTCCGGAGTGGAAAACCCAGGGCTTTGAGGACGTCCGGCGCATAGGTCCGGCAGACCTGATGGAATGTCTCAACGACGCCATATCACATTACGGTCTGGAGGAAGTGGTCGTCCTGTGCCGTTCCAACAAGAGGGCAAACAGGTACAACAAGGGAATACGGGGCACCATCCTGTACCGGGAAGAGGGTATTACCAGGGGAGACAGGGTAATGGTGGTTAAGAACTGTTATCAGTTCATGGAGGATGTCCCCGAAATGGATTTCATAGCCAATGGTGATATTGCCGAAATCCTGAGGATCCATAAATTCCAGGAACGGTACGGGTTCCGTTTTGCAGAAGCCGTATTGCGTTTTCCGGATTATAAAGACACAGAGATCAGTGCACGGCTTTTGCTCGATACCCTTGAAAGTGAATCTCCTGCTTTGTCACGTGAGCAACAGGAACAACTTTACCAGGGAGTATTGGCCGACTACGCCCACGTTAAAGGGAAACGCAAACGCTATAACGCCGTCAGGGAAGATCTGTATCTGAATGCACTGCAGGTAAAATACGCCAATGCCGTGACATGCCACAAGGCACAGGGAGGGCAATGGAAGGCGGTATTTGTGGACAAAGCTTTTTTTGGGGAAGTGTGCGAAAAAAATATGCTGCGCTGGTATTATACAGCTTTTACCCGTGCCCGCGAACAATTATATTTGATTAACCTATAACTGTGACCTATGAAACGTTTAGCTATTTCCTTATTTCTGACCCTGATTCTGCTACTGCCGTCTTTTGCCCAGGAGCGTTTCCCTCTGGAAACTCCGCCCGGGGGACTTGTAAAACCCCTGGACACCCCCGTTTTCTGGAAAGACAAACGCACCTTGCTACTCCGTTCGGGCAGCCAGCAGGAAGCCGCCTATTTTCTGGAAGATATCGTGACTGGAAAACGGGTTAGCACAGAAGGCCCATCTTTTGGTGTAAAAGAATCTTCCGGTTACAACCTTCAGGAGAATGCCATGAATCCCACCCTCTCGCCCGATGGAAGGTATGTGGCCTATACTGTCAATAATGATCTTTATGTCATGGAATTGACTCCTGGAAAAATTACCAGGCTCACCCACGATGGCAGCAAAACCGTCCTGAACGGTGTGGCTTCCTGGGTATATTACGAAGAGATCCTGGGGCGGAGCAGTAATTACCGCTCCTTCTGGTGGTCACCCGACAGCCGGAAGATCGCTTTTTTCCGTTGCGACGACACAAACGTTCCCATGTTCCCGATTTATGTTGCCGATGGTCAGCATGGATTTCTGGAAGAAACAAGGTATCCCAAAGCGGGGGATGAAAACCCGCAGGTACGGGTGGGTATTGTACCGGTAGCTGAAGATCAGGGTATTGTCTGGGCTGATTTTGATTCCGCCGCCGATCAGTATTTTGGACAGCCTTTTTGGACACCCGGCGGGGAAACCCTGCTGGTCCAGTGGATGAACAGGGACCAGAATGTACTGAAACTTTTTGCCGTCAATCCGCAGGATGGTTCCCGAAAGGTAATTTACCGGGAGGAGCAGCCTGCCTGGCTGGAATGGATAGCCGATCCGGTTTTCACACAAGAGGGGTTCCTGATGGTCCGTGATTTTGAATCCTGGCAGCATATCTACCTTTGTTCACTTGAAGGAGGTGAAATTCAAAGGCTTACCGATGGTCAGAATTGGGGGGTCACCCTCCACGGGACAGACCCTGACAATCATTTTTTGTTTTTTTCTGCCAGAAGAGAAATTTCCACCAGGTCAGACGTATACAGGGTGCCCTTACCCGGGGCTCACAGGAAAAAGGATCCTTCTGTACGACGTCTTACAAAAGGGGAGTTCAATTTCACGAACGTGATGTTTGCTCCCGATTACCGTCACTTTACCGTTTTATGTTCCAATGTTTCCACTCCTGTACGTTCTTTGCTGTACAGTGTGGACAAGGGATTGATACGGCAATTGGGCGATTCCCGGGGCGATGCCTATGCTCTTGAACTGGAAAAGGGGAACATTCCCGTTTCCGAGGTGCATTTCATTACAACAGAAGATGGTTTTACCATACCGGCCATTGTTACCTGGCCGCTGAACAGGGAGAAAGGGAAAAAATATCCGGTTCTGGTCAGTGTTTACGGGGGGCCGGACAACGGCAGCGTGACAGACCGCTGGGTTTCACCGGCATCAAGATATCACTGGGCTCGTAAAGGGGTGATCCAGATCACGTTGGACCATCGGGGAAGTGGCCATTGCGGCAAGCGTGGCCTGGATATGATGTACAGGAACCTTGGCAAGTGGGAGATACACGATTATAAGCTCTGGATGGATTACCTCAGGGCAATGGGATGTGTGGACAACAGCCGGGTAGGTATCACAGGTTACAGTTATGGCGGTTACGTTACGGCCCTGGCCGTATGCACGGCGGGGGATTATTTCCCGTACGGCATTGCAGGAGCAGGTGTATACGACTGGATGTTCTATGACTCTCATTATACAGAACGTTATATGGATACCCCACAGGACAATCCGGATGGTTACCGCAACGGCTCGGTTCTGGAACAATGCGCCACCTATGGTACGTGGGGACCTTCCGTATTGCTTGTTACCCACGGGACATCCGATGACAACGTTCATTTTCAGAATGCCATGCGCCTTACAGACCGGCTTATGAAGATAAACAGACATTTTGGGTTCATGCTATATCCGGGTGCCAGGCATGGCTACCGGGGTTACCAGGCCGCTTTTTCTGCAGACGAGGAAAGGGCTTTCTGGACAAAGTACCTGTTACAGGAGTAGGATATGATCACACCCGGTGAAATTCAATTTGTACGAGAACACCTGGAGGATGACGTCCACCATCTGTTGCTGGGCAAACACAAATATCCCGGGCTGGATGTTCCCAAATGTGTCTTGCAGATAGAAGGACTGCGCAAAATGCGTGACAAAATCCCGGAATGGTATGCCTGCAAACAGATTTTCATTCCTTCGCTACTGGCTCTGGAGCAGGCTTCATCCCAGGCAACGGCCCGGTACAAGCAGCGCTTTTGTGAAGGCAGGGAGCAAGTAGTGGACCTGACCGGCGGACTGGGGGTAGATGCGTATTACTTTGCCCAAAAAAGCGAACGTGTGGTTTACCTGGAAAAAGAACCATGGTTGTGCCGCGCGGCAGAGCATAACTTCAGTGTACTGAGGGCTGGCACCGGCCTGAATGTCCTCCGGGGCGATGCTGCCCTGTTCCGGGAGCAGTTATCCGATATTTCTTATGATTCAATGGTCTATGCAGATCCGTCACGCCGTCAAGAGGGACGCAGATTGCGTGATATTACACTGTACAGCCCCGATATAACGCAGATCAGGGAATCTGTGATGGATAAGGCTGCGGCTTTCCTTGTTAAAATTTCACCGCTGGCCGATATCTCCAGGACGCTTTCGCTGCTTCCCGGTACGGTAGAGGTTCACGTGGTATCGGTAGGAAATGAATGTAAGGAATTACTTTTTCTGATGAAAAAAGACGATCCCGCCCAGGCCGATCCCCTGATCGTATGTGCAGACGGCTTTTCATTTCACCGGGGGGAAGAGGTGCTTGCAGCACGGGCCGTTGAAGAGAACGGTTATGAAGGGTTGCCGGCGGAAGGAGATTGTCTGTACGAACCGGATGTCTCTTTGCTCAAAGCCGGTGCGTTTGCCCTGCCTGTTACAAGATTTGGTGTGAAAAAACTGCACCGCAACAGCCATTTTTATGTATCTTCGGTCCCGGTAAGGGATTTTCCCTCCAGAAAGTTCAGGATCAGGGAGGTTATTCCCTTTACCTCGGCCAATATGAAAAAAATGCACACACGATTTCCCCTCGCCAGCATAACGGCCCGCAACTTTCCGCTGACCGTGGAGCAGTGGAGAAAGAAGACAGGCATTGCAGAAGGAGGAACCGGTTATCTTATTGGAACAACTACTCACAACAGGGGCAGGGAGGTCCCTGTTGTCATTTATGCAACTAAATGGGAGGAATCAATATGAGAAAAACAATCTTATTCATGGTACTGGGCGTATTGCAGGGATGCGTTACGTCGGAAACAAAAACAGAAATGTCAAATATAACTGAACAAACCGTAGTGACTGTCCTGGAACGCCTGGAGGAAGAAAATCCTGAAGGTCTTTTGCCAACCGCTGAAACCGGAATCCGTCAGGCAGCCGGTTTATGGAGGGCATCGGACGGGGGCGCTCATGATTTCATTGATTTTTGCGTGGAGAATTATTGTGCCACCGAACCGGCCCGTGAAGTGCTGTATGGTAAATTGTCCTGTGCATTTGAAAATATGTTTGGGACGTCCAATCAGCTGAGCGTTGAACTTAAGAAACCCGTTCATCTGGAAGGAAGTGCGCTTTTACCGGTGGATTATGTACTGGGCAATTACGATCCATCCGCCCATATGATGGAAGACCTGTTCGCCAACAAGGTGGCTTTTGTCTGCGTGCTCAATTTCCCTAATTATTCACTTTCCCAAAAGGATTCCCTTGGGAGGAACTGGGACAGAAAGAAATGGGCTTATGCCAGGATGGGGGACTTGTTCACCCACCGCACCCCTGCAGAACTGAACCAGGAAATGTCGCAGGCCCTGGGCAATGCCGATAATTACATTGCCTCATACAACATTGTGATGGGAAACCTGCTCACAGAAGATGGCAGGCGCCTTTTTCCTGAAGGGATGGTCCTGTTGTCACACTGGAACCTAAGGGATGAGATCAAGTCCAACTATGCCAATGTGCCGGATGCGACGGAAAAACAGCAAATGATCCATAAGGTTATGGAACATATTGTTTATCAGACCATACCAAAGTGTGTGATCAACAATCCGGAATACGACTGGAAACCATATTCAAATACCGTGTATAAAGACGGAGAACCTGTTGATGCAGAACCGGAAGGGGATGACCGTTACGGGCACCTGCTGGCAACTTTCAGGGTGGAAAAGAAAATGGATCCTTACCATCCGAACATGCCCACGGCCATCATCCGGAATTTTGAAGGATCCATGGAAATTCCGGCCGCCGAGATTGAAAACCTGTTCATCAATCTGATATCCTCGGAGCAGGTGAAAAAAGTAGCGGCTTACATACGCCAAAGGCTGGGCAGGGAACTAGAACCTTACGACATCTGGTATGATGGTTTCAAAAGCAGGACGGCCTACCCCGAAGATGAGCTGACGGTCTTCACACGCAGGAAATATCCCAATGCGCAGGCTTTCCGTTCCGATATGCCCCGGATGCTGCAGGCCCTTGGTTTTACATCGGATCAGGCTGCCAGCCTGGCATCACGCATTGTCGTGGAGCCGGCCCGCGGATCTGGTCACGCCTGGGGAGCTGTCGGACGCTGGGAACCATCCCGGCTCAGGACCCGTATTTCTCCTCAGGGTATGGATTACAAGGGATACAACATAGCCGTTCATGAGTTTGGCCACAATGTAGAACAAACCCTGAGCCTGTATAACGTGGATCATTTCGTGCTCAGCGGTGTTCCCAACACGGCTTTCACCGAGGCAATGGCCTTTGTTTTCCAAAAACGCGACCTGCAATTGCTCGGATACCCGCCTCAGCAGATGGATGATAACACGGTACTTGATATTTTCTGGGGGAGTTACGAGATCATGGGGGTGGCTTTGGTAGACATGTATGTGTGGCAGTGGTTGTATGAGAACCCTCAAGCTACGTCCGGCGCTCTGAAAGAAGCCGTGATTGAGAAAGCCCGGATGGTGTGGAATAAATACTATGAACCGGTCCTGGGAACTCACGATTCTCCGTTACTGGCAGTGTATTCACATATGATCAGCAGCCCCATGTACCTGCCCAACTATCCGTTCGGGCACATCATTGAATTCCAGCTGGAAGAATACTTCAACGGGAAAATGAAGGAAGAAGGCAAAACACTGGCAGAAGCGCTAACAGCCATGTATACGCAAGGCAGGCTGGTTCCGGGTCTGTGGATGGAACAGGCTGTGGGGTCGCGTGTAAGTGCCGAACCGCTGCTCAGGGCAGTTGATGCGTGTGCTCTATGATCTGAAGGCACATCCGGGAGTTGTGGTAGGGACATTTCCAGAATCCGGCCTTATCGTCCGAGGTATTGCCCGGACTCCATAACCATTCCCCGTGCTTCTTGTCCACGATGTTCTTCCTGATGTAATTCCAGCAATTGACAGACATAATCAGAGCGTGGGGAACCTTATGCCACAGGTACAGGTAAAACAGCCCCAGGACTGTTTCTGCCTGTACCCACCAGTGGCGTGTTTTATCAATCCTTCCGCCTGAGGCGATTTCATAGATCATGCTGCCGTCCGGCTGCAATCCCTTCAGGGCCGCATAGGTCAAATCCCGGCTCTGATCTGTCACCCGGCTCAGGATTTCCCCGTATACCCCGGGCTTGTATTCTGCCAGTTCTTTTGCTGCCTCCATCAGGAGCCAGGATGCCTCGATGTCGTGACCATAGGATATTGCCTGGCCACGAACGTGGTACTCCTCGTCAAAGAAAAGCGACAGGTGATGCGTTGCCGGATCAATAATCTTGTCCAGGAACAGCCGGATAAGACCGGCCAGGGCCACTTCCAGCGCAGGATCCTTCCATACCCGGAACAGGTTGGTATAGGATTCCAGAATGTGCAGGTGCGTGTTCATGGTCTTTTTTTCATTCGCATCTTTTTCAGACAGGCGGTAGTCCCTTATGTCGCTCCAATCCCGTGATGCAGCTTCCAGGTAGCCTCCGTAGATCCTGTCGTATGAATGGTCCTCAATGTCGCGGAAAAGTCCGGCGGCACTTTCCAGGGCCCGGGGATCTCCCGTTGCACGGTGGTATTCGCTGAGCCCGTAAATGGCAAATCCAAGGGCATAGAACTGCTTTCGGGGTTCCAGGGGTTCTCCTTTGTGGTCAGTGCTCCAGTAAACCCCGCCGTACTCTTTGTCCAGAAGCTTATCCAGCACAAAATCCCTGGCCCGGCGGGCGGGGACAAGGTATCGTTTATCCCTCAGGACCCTGGCTGCCGCAGAAAAGGTCCACAAAACGCGTGATTGCAGAACGGCACCTTTGGGAGCCTCGGGGATCAGTTCCTCTTTCCCGGTGACGCGCCCGTAATAACCCCCGTAGTGAGGGTCATAAATTTTTTCCCAGTATGGCAGAATATTGGTGGTAAGCTCCAGGTAAAGCTCCTTTTGCAGATCCTTCAGCATATCAGAGTTTTCCATGAGCAGCCCTTTTTTCGTTTAGTTGTCGTGTGATTTCCATGACTTTTTTCTCACTCAGGGGGTAAAAGGATACCGCCAGTATAGCCAGGATACAACCTGCGGCAGGCAGGAAACTCATCATCAGACGAACCCCCGCAATGGCACCCTGGCTTTGTGTTGCAAGGTCTGCATCATAGCCAAAGGCAGCGAGTAACCAGCCTGTTATGGCGCCGCCCACTGCCCAGCCGAATTTCTGCGACATGGAAGAAGAGCTGAGTATGAGCCCGGTGGCACGTCTTCCAGTTTTAAGTTCTTGATAATCAACAATATCAGCATACATACTCCAGAGCAACGGGAAAATGATCCCGGCACAGGTGCTAATCAATACCTGGAAAACCATCACAAGAATGATCTGATCCGGTTTGAGCAGGAAAAAGAAACAACTCAGGATGGCGGCCAGTATCATGGCTACCAGGTACGTGCTTTTTTTCCCAATTTTATTGGCCACAGGTGCTGCCAGTGCCACCCCGATCATATTGGAAGCCTGTCCCACAAGCAGGTATATGGTCCCAACGGTCCAGCCAAAGGCGGCTGTTCTGAAGGTGGAAGTTACGTAATCGGAAAAATAAAAAAGTGCGACCCCGTCTCTTATTGAATTGAAAAGCAAGGCTGCAACGCCCGATGCAAGCAAAATCCACCAGGGTTTGTTGCTAAAGAGCAGTTTCAGGTCTTTAGCCGCCGAGGCTTTATTCTTGCTTTCATCGGCTGCCACAACACGCTCTTTTGTCCAGCGGAAGCATAAAAAGAAAAGCAGGGCACATAAGCCCCCTATCACGGCAACGGCAGCTGTCCAGGCCTGTGGCTCGGTGGATATCTGTTCTCCTACCTGCTTTACGCTGCTGAATGTGTCTACCAGCGGCTGGAAAATCATGAAAGTGATGAAGCTCCCCACGTAGGCAAAGAACATCCGGTACGACGAAAGTGTATTCCTGTCCTTTGGCAGAGGGGATATGACTCCCAGCAGGGAAGCATAGGGAACGTTTACCACCGTATAGGCCATCATCATGAAGGTATAGGTTACATAGGCGTAGGCCAGTTTTGCATTTTCACCCCAACAGGGGGTATAAAAGGTCATGATCCCGATAAGGGCAAAAGGGATGGCCCCCCAAAGGATATAGGGACGGTATTTGCCCCATCTGGTATGGGTCCTGTCTGCAATGAGCCCCATGATGGGATCATTTACCGCATCCCAGATACGGGTGAGCAGGAACATGGTACCGGCGGCAGCAGGAGAGATGCCAAATACCTTGGTGTAAAAGAAAAGGAGGTACATCCCAAAAATCTTCCAGAACATGCTGGAAGCCATATCCCCTAATCCGTATCCCAGTTTTTCACGAAAAGATACCTTGTCCATGGGCCGCATCATTTATCCGGTGTCAGTATAAGACACAACACATCGTGACCGGAAAGCAGGGCTGTCTGGACTGCCATCTCGTCCGTATGGTTGAGAAGGGAGGTGAAAGAATGGATCAGGGTCACCGTCTCATCCTGGGCAAAAACGGAATTAAGTCCCTGTTCTTCCTGGGCGGGATCTCCGCAGTAATCATCTCCGGGTTCCCAGAAAATGTGTTGCGGACGTGCAAATCCTCCCCAGGCCCAGATGTTGCAGCCCGCAAAATTTCCCGAATTTTGTGCCGAAGCTGCCAGGTGGTTGAAAATGTTGCAGAAAAATGCGTTCCTGGCTACTACAGGATCCTCCCGGTCATAGCGGTGGTTATCCCTTGGAAACCCGAACTCGGACAATACAATGGGTTTATTGAGCTCAACAGCCAGGGCTATGTGTTCAGCCAGGTATCCTTCGGCCAGCTTTGAGGCGCGTTCCACAGAACCGGGAATGTCCTGCTGATCTATCCACGACCAGTTTTTTGGCCATATGTGGCATGTAAGGTAATCCACAGAGGCTGCCTGGTGCACGCGTCGGTATAGTTCCATATCGTTTTCACTGCCATAAGAACCTTCAGAGCCTACAGATACCAGATGGTTGGGATCCAGTGATTTGATGAAATCTGCCGTACCTATCACAAACCGCTCGTAGGCTTCCTTGTTGTCTGCTCCCATGGGTCTGGGCTCGTTGGCAACCTGCCAGGACATAATGGCCGGATCTTCTGCGTAAGGAACTCCTGTCAGGCTGTTTACGCGGGTGACGATGTTTCTGACGTGGTTTCTGAACAGGCTGTCGCAGGGGCTGCAGTTCACGTATTGACCCGCGTATTCCATGAAAGCCGGCCATCCGTCGATTACAGGAACGGGAGCTTTGCCATAGCCCGCCCATTCCAGGTACTGCGTATAACCACCGGTCCACTCCCAGGTATTGTTGAAGAACAATACAGCCAGCATATCCCGTTTTCCCAGCTCCTGCAACAGGTAATCCAGACCCGTAAGCAGGGTATCGTTATAGACTCCGGGTTGGATCTGCAGACCGGGCCGCACTTTGGCCCTGTTCTGAGGACCGTCGGCCCCTACCATGATGCGCAGGTTGTCAACGCCTATGGATTTCAGAAAGTCGAGTTCCAGGTGCAATCTTTCCCGGTCACCTCCGGTACCTTCGGACGCCAGAATACCGGCATACCAGAAATTGAATCCTATGAAACGATAGGGTTCTCCGTTACGGATAAACTGTCCGTTCTCAACACGGATAAAACCATCATTTTTTTCCTGCTGGTTACAACCGAAGATCGCCAATGCCAGCAACAGCACTGCGCAACATAGCATTGTTTTTTTCATATCAGTCGAGATTCAGGTATTTCTTGAAAAACTCCATGCGGACTTCCTGCCATTCAGGCGGGGTGTTGTGCCCGTTGTTTTGGTAAATCCTGTAATCTTTGGGTGCTGTGATCAGGTTGTAGCCGGCAAAATTGGTGTGAGGAGGACACGTGGGATCCTGCAGACCGACTCCCATGATTGTGGGGGTTTTGATGCGCGGGGCCAAGTTCTTGATGTCAAAATAGCTCAGGAGCTTATAGATTTCTTCCCAGGTGGCCTGGGGATGTGCCTTCATATAGGCATCAATATCGCTCCGGGGCCAGTCCACGATCCGGAAATAATCGGGGTAGTCGCTCAGAAAAGGAATGGTGGGTGCAGCAACGGCAATGCGGTCGTCCAGGGCACAGGCGGCCATGGTGAAGGCACCTCCCTGGCTGCCGCCTTCGGCGGCTATACGGTCTTTATCGGCCTCGGTCCTGGAACAAATAAAATCAATGGCCCGAACCAGGTCCATGAAAGCACCCCGGTAGTAGTAATCGTTTTTATCCTCAATACCCCACACGATCCAGTTGTCGTTGTATTTGTTACCGGCTTTATAGATACCCTGTCCCCTAACAGATACTACGAATGATATGAACCCGGGTTCGCCGTCGGTATGGGGCATCCAGGGATTGGACCCGTAGCCCATATAGGTTATGATTACCGGGTATTTGCCTTTTTCTTTGGGAACGGCGTAATAACCGCCCATGATTTCGTTACCGAAAGATCTCATTTCAACATAGTAAATATTTCTTGCCCCGGTGGAATACTCTTTCAGCAGTTTCATGGCAGGCCGCATGGGGGTGTTGTCCAGAATGGATCGCGTCTCTGTCCAGAAATCGTCAAAATCTTCCTGCGCATCGACAGGCGAAATGATCTTTTCGGGTTCAAGGCCGATATTGAACGATGTGGGTTCTCCCCTGATTCCGTCTGTATCAAGCCGGAGGGTGCAACGATAGAATCCGGGGGCAAAAATTTCAAGGGGAAGGACACAAGTTATGCTGTCTTGTTTTTTTATGGTGATTTTCCGGGATAATTCATGTACAGGCTGGTGGTCGTCTGTGGTAACGGCCAGGTGTATGACCGTTTTTTTGTTTTTTTCTTCCCGGTTGTTAATGGTAACACTAAGGGTACGGGGTGCCTCGCCCATGAATACGCCGTTTTCTGCATCTACGTTGTATTGCATGGAAATGTTCAGGGCGGGGGCGACAGGCTGGATAATCAACGCCGAGGTCATCAGACCGCCGTTACCCCCTCCGTCGTAAACCTGGATGGCTATGGTGTTGGGTTCATCGGTTCTGATGTATTCCAGCGGAACGGTATACGATCTTTTTTCTCCGTAGCGGCTTGCATAGTTGGGGGGAAAGCTGCCGGTTGCCCCTATGATCTGCCCGTTGAAATACAGGGCATCTGAATCGTCTGCGTTGTCATAGCGAATCAACAGGCCTCCGTAATGTGTAACTGCCTTGAGGATGTCTTCCGGTATGGTGAACGTCTTGCGGTACCATCCGTATCCGTCGTAATTCGTATAGCCCTGGCTTTCCCAGGATGAGGCAGGGGATATTTCCGGCCACTGACTGTCGTCAAAAGCGGGCAAAGCCCATTGCAGATCATTCCCGGTTTGAAATTTCCATGCCGGGTCCAGTGCCACTTCCCTGACTGCGGGTGGCTGGTTGCAACCCAAAACAAGGATCAGGGTCAGAAAGGATAAAAAAGTTTTTTTCATATGATTTTAGTTTGTCGTTACAACAGGGATTTTCGAAAGTGTAAATGTAACACTTTTGGGCTGAATAAATATTGGTTACATTTGTTACCTGCTGAATTCTATTAAATAATCTGAATTATGAGAAGAATAACGTTATTATCTATGACAGCTTTAATTTTTGCCGCTTCCTGTTCAGGCGGGAAAGCAGATAATCTCCCTTACATGGACCCGTCACAGGATGTGGAAAAGAGGGTTACAGACCTTATGAAAAGGATGACATTGGAGGAAAAGATAGGCCAGATGAACCAGTGTGTAGGTCTTAACCATATTGACGAGTCACAGGCCGGCATGACTGAGGAAGATTTGATGCGCAATACGGCTCAGGCGTTTTACCCCGGTTTCCTGAAAGAAGATATTGCACAGCTTGCCAGGGAAGGAAAGATCGGATCATTCCTGCATTCGGTGAACATTGGCGAGGCCAATGAACTCCAGGCGCTGGCCATGGAATCCAGGCTGCGTATTCCGCTGCTGATGGGCATAGATGCCGTTCATGGCTGTGCCCTGGTGAGTGGGACCACCGTTTATCCCACTTCCATAGGGATGGCGTCTACTTTTGATCCGGAACTGGTGTACATTTCTTCTCGCCAGACCGCAAAAGAGATGCGGGCCATAGGTATGCACTGGACATTCGCACCCAACGTGGAAGTTGCCCGGGACCAGCGGTGGGGAAGGGTAGGCGAAACATATGGGGAGGATCCTTACCTGGTATCCCTGATGGGGAGTGCTGCAGTAAAAGGATTCCAGGGTGATGAAGGCCTGGAAAAAGATCTGGTTCTGGCCTGCGCCAAGCATTTTGTTGGCGGATCACAGCCGGTCAACGGCACCAACGGTGCCCCTGCCGATCTTTCAGAAAGAACATTGCGTGAAGTCTTCTTTCCCCCGTTCCGGGCCTGCACAGACGCCGGGGTGAAGACCTTCATGATGGCCCACAACGAAATTGAAGGAATTCCATGCCATACCAACGCCTGGCTCATGCAGGACATCATCCGCAGGGAAATGGGCTTTGACGGGTTCATTGTCAGTGACTGGATGGACATGGAACATGTATATGACCTACACCGCACAGCCGTATCGGTGGAGGATGCCTACGCCCAGTCGGTGCTCTCAGGCATGGACATGCACATGCACGGGCCCGGATTTGTGCCGGCCATGCTCAAACTTGTGGAGGACGGTGTGGTTCCTGTTTCAAGGATAGACCAGGCCTGTCGCAGGATCCTGGAGTTGAAATTCCGCCTCGGCCTGTTTGAAAATCCTTTTTTCGACATTGCCGCGGTCCATCAAACGCTCCGTAAGGAAGAACATGTTCAGACGGCCCTGGAGGCTGCCCGCAAAAGCATTGTTTTGCTCGAAAACAATGGAATACTGCCACTTGCCGACGGCGGAAAGTATAAGAATGTATTTGTTACAGGCCCCAATGCCCATTCACAGGGCATCATGGGGGACTGGACGTTCCCGCAACCCGATGAAAACGTTGTCACTTTTCTGGAAGGACTCCGGATGGTAGCTCCAAAAACACAATTCACGTTCCTGGATCAGGGCGAGTCCATTCGTTATATGGATCCTGAAAAGGTCCGTCGTGCCGGAGAAATGGCCCGCAGGGCAGATCTGAGCATTGTCTTTGTGGGTGAATACGTGAACCGCAAGGATTGGGGCAATAAAACTTCGGGGGAAGATGTGGAGCGGGGCAACCTGAACCTGCCCGGATTGCAGGAGGATTTGATCCGCAATATGCTCGGCAGCGGCAAGCCGTGTATTGTGGTACTGAACAATGGACATCCCCTGGCCGTGGAATGGATCGCACAGCAGGCCGATGCCCTGGTTGAAGCCTGGGAACCCGGCATGCTGGGAGGCATTGCCCTGGCCGAGATCCTTTATGGTGTGGTGAATCCTTCAGGCAAACTGCCGGTAACCTTCCCCAGGTCTGCCGGAAACATTCTTTCTGTTTACAATCATATGCCTTCACATTACTTCCATCCCATAGTCATGGAAAATCCCATGCCCCTTTATGAATTTGGCTACGGGCTCTCATATACCACGTACCGCTATGATAACTTCACAACGGATACGTTCAGTGATGGGACACTGGAAGTGCAGGTGGATGTGACAAACACAGGTTCTGTGGCCGGGGAAGAGATAGTCCTGCTTTTCATGCGTGATGATTATGCCTCTATGACAAGGCCCGTGAAAGAACTCAAAGCTTTTGCCAGGGTAGCTCTTGAACCGGGTGAAACAAAAACGGTACGTTTGAACGTGAGCCGGGAACAGTTGAAATTCTGGACCAGGGACAGGGGGTGGATTACCGAACCGGGCACATTTACCGTTATGACAGGGAATCTGTTTGCACAGGTCACTCTGCCCTGAAATCAGCGATGTCGGAGATCCGGTGGACCACATACCGGATCACCGGCTTACCCGACCGTTGCACAAAAAAAGTGTCAAGCGGAACAGACCCGGAAAGGTTTTCCGGGAAACGGCTTGATTCAATGTAATACAGTGGTTCTTTTGGGGCTATCCCCCCTCTTTTCCTGGTAATCTGTTCGTATTTATGGGTTCTTTGCAGGGGCCCCGTTGTTTTAACAACCGTACCGGCCGGGCGGGCCACATAATAATCTATGTGAGCACCGGGAAACCAGCGTGTTGCCAGAATGGCACTGCCCGGGGGCATTCCCTGCCTGCCTCCGCTTTCCAGGTAAAGTGTTTCCTGCTTAGTTTTCAATTGTTTGAAATGATTACCCAGTTGAGTCCATCCGTACATATCCAGCGTAAAATCAAACCGTCCCAGCTCCCTGGAGGGATCTTCCGGGGACACTTCCCCATGTGGGGCAACTTCCCTAAGTGGTATGAACCCGGTCCTTATCTGGACCAATGACAACAGCACCACAACGGCAAGAATCGCAGGGGACAATGTAACGGGCCAGCGCAGGTCTGTGTGATCGGCCACAGCAGCAGCCAGCAGTATCAGGGAATAGAATCCCGGAGCACTCCAGTGTGGCAGGGTTTCACGGAAAAGCGAAAAGAACAGGAACAAGGCAATAATAGGCACCGACTGGGTCATGATCATACGGAATGCGCCCCGCTCCAAAGGCAACATCCGGTCACCTTTTTGCCGTCTATGCCTGGTATAATGGAACAGAGACCAGATCATCAGAAAAACGTTCACGGGATTGTTGTACAGGAACAACCCGGACACTTCCCTCAGGAAATAAAAAGGTTTGAGTCCCTCTCCCCAAAAAGATATGCGTTCCGAATGAAAAGCAAAACTGGACATGTCCCCGGACAAGTTCCAGATCAACACGGGCAGGAACAGAAGCAGGGAAGCCGTCATTCCGGCCCACAACCACGGCTCTTTCAAGGTTTTCCTCCGGTAGAACATCACGTAAAGCATAGCCCCGACCCAGAGAAAAATGCCGGAATATTTACTGAGCATGGCCATCCCGGTAAAAAGACCGGCCCACAGGAAATGCACAGGAACCGTTTCTTCCTTTCCGTCTGCATCAAGACCAAATGCCTTAAAAAAGCTGTATAAGGCTGCCAGGTAAAAAGTACTGAGCGGTGTATCAGGCATGACAAAAGTTCCTGCTATGATGGCAGCGTACAGCGAACCTGTGTAAAGCAGGGCACTGTACCAGCCGGTTTTCGGACCTTTGAGCAGATTCCCAAGACGGTAGATGAGCCAGGTGTTTAAGGTTCCCAGTACAAGTGAGGGCAATCGCAGGGCAAACGAACTATCCCACCTGAGGTTACAGGTAAATAGCTGTATAATCCATCCCAGCATGGGCGGGTGGTCAAAATGGCTCCAGTCCGGGAACAAGGCATAGGTCCAATAGTACACCTCGTCGTTACCCAGCTCTGTCAGGACTGCCATTGTACTTCTGAAAAGCAGTGAGACAGCCATCAGCAGGATCATTCTTTTCCTGTAATCCTTATTCATCTCAACAAAGATACTAAAGTGCAGGGTATGGCGTGCCGGCATTTTTAATACCTTTGTAATTATGAAAGTAGTTCTTACCGGAGCCAACGGCGGGGTGGGCAGGATTGTGCAACAGCTGGCCCCCGGACAAAGCCGTATGGAATTGGCAGCCTATTCACGGCAGGAACTGGATATTCTTGACAAGCAGGCGCTTGTGGACTGCCTGTTATTTCACAGACCTGATTATTTAATCAATGCAGCAGCCTTTACCCATGTTGACCAGGCCGAAAAAACCCCCGATGCCGCTTTTTTACTGAACGCAGGGTGCCTGGAGGGCATGACAGAGGCCTGCCGCAAAGCGGGAACAACGCTCATACACTTGTCTACCGATTACGTTTTTGACGGGACCAAACGAACACCTTATACAGAAGATGATCTGCCGGCTCCGGTAAATACATACGGAGCTTCCAAAAGGGCAGGGGAACTCATTATCCTGGCTTACCCGCGGGGAATTGTAGTACGCACCAGCTGGGTTTATTCACGTCATTCCCGGAATTTTCTTGCGGCTATTCCCGGATTGCTGCGCACACAGTCAGAACCCCTGTATGTAGACACATTGCAAACCAATTCTCCTACTTATGCGCACGATCTGGTCAATGGCCTGTTTGCCCTGACACAATCTAACGTTCATAGCGGACTGTTCCACTTCACCAATACAGGCGGAGGCTGTACCCGTTATGCTTTTGCCTGCAGGATCCGGGAGATGATTCTCAGAAACGACCCAAAAGCTTCTCCGGCAATGGTTCTTCCCATGTGTACCGAGGTTTTGGGCGGGGCTCCGAGGCCCGTATACACAGTTATGAGCCCTGAAAAGATGGCCAGGTTGACAGGAATGGTAATACCCCATTGGCAGGAAGGAATTAATAACATTATATAACGTAGCTATGGATACAAGCATTGTGGAAAAAGCCAGGCAATGGCTCGATCCAATGTACGACGAACAAACAAGAACGGAAATCCTAAGACTCATGAAAGAGGATCCGGTTCTGCTTGAAGATTCATTTTACCGCAACCTGGAATTTGGTACCGGAGGATTGAGGGGCATTATGGGAGTGGGCACCAACCGGATGAACAGGTATACCGTAGGAATGGTCACACAGGGATTGGCAAATTACGTTAAAAAGACATATCCTGCCCCATATAAGGCAGCGATTGCTTTTGACTGCAGAAACCATTCCCGGGCATTTGCAAATATTACGGCACGTGTGCTTGCTGCCAATGATTTTACAGTTTATCTTTTTGAGGAACTAAGACCCACCCCCGAACTGAGTTTTGCCGTAAGAAAACTTGAATGCCATATAGGAGTAATGATCACTGCAAGTCATAACCCAAAAGAGTACAACGGATACAAAGTTTACGGGAACGACGGGGCACAGGTAGTTGCTCCCCATGATGCCCTGATCATAGAACAGGTAAGGCAAGTAACTTCACCCGACATGGTTAGGTTCACCGGCGGGGGTGGACAGGTTGTCAAACTGGGTAAAGAAATGGACCATGCATACCTTGATGCCATACTGAGCCTGGTAAATTTAAGTCCCGTGGAAATCACTAAGTTCAAAGATATTAAGATGGTCTATACCCCTTTGCACGGAACTAGTGTTCACTTGATTCCCATGGCTATGGAAAGGATGGGTTTTACCAATCTGATTCGCGTTCCGGAACAGGAGGTTGTAGACGGAAATTTTCCAACGGTGGTAACACCCAACCCGGAAGAACCTGAAGCGTTAAAACTGGCTATTGAAAGGGCTAACCAAACCGATGCCCGGCTGGTGATGGCCACCGATCCCGACAGTGACCGGATTGGCGTGGCAGTACGTGATCAGGATGGACAAATGGTTTTGTTGAACGGGAACCAGGTAGCGGTGTTACTTACCTACTACCTGCTGGAGAAGTGGAACCAGGCCGGACGCCTTGAAGGGAAGGAATATGTTGTAAAAACCATAGTCACCACAGACCTGATCCAGGTACTGGCAGAGCACTATAAAGTAGCATGTTATAACGTCCTGACCGGGTTTAAATACATAGCCGAAGTCATCCGTAAGAATGAAAGGAAAAAAGTCTTTATCTGTGGAGGGGAAGAAAGTTACGGATTCAATGTGGGTGAATTTGTCCGCGACAAAGATGCGGTGATAAGCAGCGTGCTGGTTGCCGAGGTAGCCTGCTGGGCAGCTGCGAGGGGAAAAACGCTGTACGATTTACTTAAAGAAGTTTATTTTCGTTTTGGATTCTTTAAGGAACGGATGGTTTCCAGAACCCTCAAAGGCAAAGATGGGATGGAGCAGATCAAAAGTATCATGAAAAGCCTGAGGGAGAATCCGCCGCAGCAGTTACTGGATTCTCCCGTGGTTCTCATACATGATTATAAAAAAAGTCAGACAGTAGACATGGTCAGTGACCTGAGGTACCGGATCAGCCTGCCACAATCCGATGTGATTCAGTTTATCTGTGCCGATAATACTATTGTAACAGTCAGACCTTCCGGAACCGAACCAAAGATCAAGTATTATTATGGAGTACGGTCAAAATTGGTCTCAGAGGCGGCATTCCCCGAGACAAAAAGACTTGTGGATGAAAAACTGGCAGCGCTGCACGCCGTATTTCAAAAGTAAGTAGGGTACCAGTTAAATTTTTCAGGATCAAAACCATTATCCTGCATTGCCTTACTGATTCTTTCTATTTGTTCATAAGATAAGGGAGGTTCTTTGGAGTAAACCAGGAGCTTTGTTTTTCTTTTGTTGCAGATCAGGGTGGTTTTATGATCCGGATCCAGGTACAAGATATAATAGCTCTGGTAATAATTAAGAAAAAGAGCGCATTTTACTATATGTGCATAGTCAGGATTCCACTTGACCTTTCCCTTTCTTTCCTTCAAAGGCCCGTAGGGGGTGTATTTATTTTTCTTTATGTTTATATGGATCAGATACTTATCGTCCAGAGATAGATCAACACTGACAGCTGCAACCTTGCCCGGTTCGGGTCTTCCCCATTGGCCTATTTCATCCCAATGACCCATAAGCGATGCAAGGTCTATATGTTGCAGGGTGTTTTTTCCTGCAATCGTGGGCTCTTCCAGCACACAACCGGTGCAGGTTAAAAACAGGATGCAAAAAAATAAAAGCAGGCCTGAATGATGGATTTTTCTCATCTTTCTCTATGTTGATTACGGAATTCTGTTATGGTTTTTCCGGAAACCCTTTTAAAAAAACGGCTGAAAGAAGAAATTTCCTCAAAACCAAGTATATGGGCAATTTCTTTAGCACTTTTGTCGCTGTACAGCAACAATCTTTTTGCTTCTGCTTCTATTCTTTCCTGGATGATCTGAAGAGGCGTGGGCAGTTTGTACAGGGAAAAAAGATTGGTCAGTGTCTTGGAAGACCGGTTGAGCATCTGCGCATAATCCCCGACTTTCTTCTTTTCTTTGAAATTCTCGTCCACAAGGATGACAAACTTACGGAAAAGGTAAAAAGCAGATTCATTCCCGGGTTCAATAGCGTATTTATTCCTGGCTATTCGAGTACAGGCAATGATAAACCGCTTTAAATGAAGCCTGAGCATCTCTTCTTTATGAGAATCATCCTCATTGTATTCCAGCCGGATATCAGAAATGATCCTTTCAAGGGTGAGGGCCTGGCTGTCTGTCAATTGCATGAGCAAGGGATTGGAGTATCCGGCAAAAAGGAATCCGTTACAAGATACTTCACTGTCCGATTTGAATATGCAATAAAAATTGCTGTTGAATAGGATGGAAATGTATTTGCCCGTGAACCGGGGAAAGCGGATATGGTGAATATTGGACAAGGGAATAACCTGGTTTTTTTCCAGGTGTATTCCCATTTGGTCAATAGTAAGATCAAGTGAACCCTCCAGAACCCATATGAACTTATACAGGTCTTTATTTTGCAGGAGTGATTCGCTCTTATGCAAATCATCAGTTAATATAAGGTTTCCCTGCAGTGGAGTAATACACGCATATTCCATATGTGCAAAGGTAAGAAACCTAATCGTTTTTAAGCAAAGTGTTTTTAATGATGGATTCAAGCTGGCTTTTTGGCAAGGCACCCTGGGTAATGCTGGGTTTACCCTTCATGGGGATCCACAAAAGAGTGGGAACGCTTCGAACTCCGAATATGGCAGCCAGTTCGGGCGATTTGTCAACATCTACTTTATAGATATTGATCTGGCCATTGTATTCCTGGTTGAGTTCTTCAAGCGAAGGTGCAAGCATTTTACAGGGAGCGCACCACGTTGCGTGGAAGTCTACCACAGAGGGCTTGTCACCCTCGAATATCCATTCGTTGGGATTGGCTTCGTAGTTATAAACACGTTTAATGAATTCGTCTTTTGTAAGTTCCATAATCTTTGTCTTGTTTTCTGTTGTTTTATCCGACACCCCTTCGTTGCTGCCAAAAGTAACCAGCGCCGGGAGCATTGCCAGGATTGTTATTAATGTCTTCATGTTGCAAAGATCCCGTTTATTCCGAAAACAGGCAATGGCCGTTTTCCACTATAAGTTGGCAAAACTTCCCGATGCGAAATTAATTGTGTTCAACCCAGATAAGATCTTCAACCTTGTATCCCAGAGAACGAGCCTTGTTCATGACCCTGTCCAGATCTTCCTGAGCCATTTCCGGAGTTCTTGACAGAATCCACAGGTATTTTGCTTTTTTGCTTCCGATCAATGCAAAATTATAATTTTCGTCCAGGTCCAGAACCCAGTAATCAGAATAAAAGAAAAGGAAGAAGGATACCCTGAGTGCTCCGGGGTACTTGTCGTCAGGCCTGTAGGCCTTGGCTTCTGCCTCGTCGTATTTTCCATTTTTGTAACCCGAGTTCAGAACCCTGATCGTTCCGTCATCCTTGAGTGTATAGTTGGTCTTTGCCCTTATCAGGCCTCTTTCAAAACTGTGGTCAAAACGTGCTATCTCGTACCAGTCTCCCAGGTAACGGTCCAGGTCCAGGTCCAGTTCCTTTACAGTGTCATCAATGGTTACGTTAGCATCCTGATACGATTATCAAAGCACTGCAGGTCAATAAAGTGTGTATGATTTTCATGAAAATATAAAATAAACCATGAAGATATGTATTTTTTGTTTGTACGCACTAGGTGGTGAATACGGGAATTATGCTTAATTTTATACTGTGGAACAAGAGAAACTTAAAGGAATAATTGATCATTACAGGAAGAGGGCGCAGTCGGCCAGGGAGGCCTCTCTTAAAGACAAATCCAGGGAAATGGATGAATTTGCTGATTTTTTGGAAGACAACCTGGAATCCTTTCTGGAGGACGCTTATACCAGGGAATCTGAGTTGTGGGAAGAATATGAAAATTATTGAAGCAATTCATACCTGCGTCCCCTTTTCTTCTGATGGTCCCCGAATCTTCCAGCTGCCTTATGGCACGGGAGAGGGCGGGTCTTGTAACTCCAAACATATCGGCCAATTCCTGGTGGGTATGAGGGACGGTAAAAGTACCGTAATCATTGTCTCGGGTCAATTCCAAAAAATAGCTCCTGAGCTTGCTTTTGATCGTGCCAAAGCTGAGCAGCCGGAGTCTTTCCGACAAAAACCGGCTTCTGTCTGAAATGATGCTCAGGAAATTTTCAAGGACCCTGCTGTCGTTATGCATAATGGTGGTCAGTTTATTTTTGGAGATGGATAACACAGAGGAAGACAGTTGTTAGTTGCATAAACGAAAGCAGGTGCAACGGTACGCGGGGCAATAATCTCTTCCAGGGTTACCCTGGTCCCTTCTGAATCAGTCATTTCTGCACGCAACAAACCTTTGTCTACAATGAGCAACGATTTGGACACATCTCCCTGCAGGGCCACCAACTCTCCGGGTGCATAATCGCGCAACCGGCATTTGTGATCCAGAAGACAGTCTATTGTTTGTTGGTCAAGGCCTTCAAAAAGTGGTGATTTATAGTATCCTTCCATACCCGGCAAAGGTAGATTATTAAAATTTTGTAACAAATGATACAAATATTTTTGTTGCCTGCATTCTAACTTTGTAGCATTAACAACAAGTAACATGAAAAGAACTATAGTCAAAATTAATGAAAAACGTTGCAACGGGTGTGGAATATGCGTGACAGGATGCCATGAGGGAGCTTTGCAGATCGCTGATGGGAAAGCTGTTATTGTAAGAGAAGACTATTGTGACGGGTTGGGAGCCTGTATACCCGAGTGCCCGCAGGGAGCCATATCTCTTGAAGAAAGAGAAGCCAGTCCCTTTGACCAGAAAGAAAGCTGTGCAGGAGTATATGTTGCAATCTTCACAAAAACAGCAACCTGTCATGTTTCCCGTTCAGGCGCCTCAACCTGTTCAGTTCCCCGTCCAGTTGCATTTGATCAACCCGCAAAACACCATATTCAAGGGAGCAGACTTGTTGCTGGCTGCCGATTGTATCGCTTTTGCCGCTAAGGATTTCCATACACGTTACCTGAAGAACAAACTCCTGGCCATAGCCTGCCCCAAACTTGATTCCAACCGTGATGCCTACGTTGAAAAACTGGCCCTGATAATGGAACAAACAGGAGTCGAAACAGTGACGATCCTGATCATGGAGGTTCCCTATTACGGAGGGCTGCTGGAAATTGTAAAAAAAAGCCCGTGAAAAAAGTCATATTTACAACACAGGGAAACCTGAAAACGGAAAATGGCTTAAATAAAAAAACTATATTTATAACCAATTAATAAATAAATTATGAGCATGTTTTGTTTTCAATGCCAGGAAACAGCCCGCAACCAGGGTTGTACGATCAAAGGTGTCTGTGGAAAGGAGCCGCAAACAGCGGCCCTGATGGATTTGCTGCTCTATGTTTGCAGAGGGATTGCCATTGTACAGAGGGCCCTTCGTCAAAACGGGAAAGCCTCCGATATGCCCGACCATTTTCTGATGGATGCCCTTTTTACCACCATAACCAATGCAAATTTTGATGATGCTGCCTTATCAGGGCGTATAGACAAGGGATTTGCACTCAAAAAAGACCTCCTGGCCCAAGCCCGAAAGGAAGGTATCAATGTTCCCGATATGCCTGAAGTCAAATTATCAGCTACCCCTGCCGATTACCAGGTTGTAGCCTCGACGGTGGGAGTTTTAAGTGAACCCAGCGAGGATATCCGTTCCCTCAAACAAATGACCATATACGGTTTGAAAGGCATGTGTGCCTATACCGAGCATGCCTTTAACCTGGGACACACAGATGTTGAAATATTCACTTTTCTTGAAGAAGCGCTTTACCAGGTTTCCCGTAATGACATTGGTGCCGATGAGCTTGTCGGCCTGGTGCTGAAAACCGGTGAAGCAGGGGTAAAATCAATGGCTTTACTGGATAAGGCAAATACAGCCACATACGGTCATCCCCAAATGACCCGGGTAAATATCGGTGTGGGCAAGAATCCCGGTATCCTGATTTCCGGACACGATCTCAGGGATATGGAAGATTTACTGGAACAGACTGCCGGAACCGGAGTAGATGTATATACCCACGGAGAAATGCTACCTGCCCATTACTATCCGGCTTTCAGGAAGTATCCTCACTTTATTGGGAACTATGGCAATGCCTGGTGGAAACAACGTGAGGAATTCGAGTCTTTCAACGGGGTGATTCTTTTCACCACCAACTGCATAGTGCCTCTGGCTAAAGAAGGTACTTACCTGGAACGCATGTATACAACTGGTTCATGCGGATACCCGGGAGCAAAACACATACCCGGCCGTAAGGAAGGCGGAAAAAAAGATTTTTCTGAACTCATAGCAAAGGCTAAAACCTGTCAGCCTCCGCGGGAAATTGAAAAAGGTGAAATAATTGGAGGATTTGCACACAACCAGGTGATTGCCCTGGCAGATCAGGTAGTGGAAGCCGTTAAGACAGGAGCCATCAAACGCTTTGTAGTGATGGCAGGATGCGACGGACGTATGAAATCACGCCAGTATTATACAGATTATGCAATGGCTCTTCCCAAGGATAACGTTATACTCACAGCCGGATGCGCCAAATACAGGTACAACAAGTTGCCGTTGGGAGATATCAACGGAATTCCCCGGGTTCTGGATGCCGGACAATGTAACGACAGCTATTCACTGGTTCTTATAGCTCTGGCGCTGAAAGACGCTTTTGGGCTGAAAGATGTGAATGACCTGCCCATTTTATATAACATCGCCTGGTATGAGCAGAAAGCAGTCATTGTTCTGCTCGGACTGCTGAGCCTGGGAGTGAAGAATATCCATCTGGGGCCCACACTGCCGGGATTTCTCTCGTCCAACGTAACCAAAGTGCTGGTGGAAAAATTCGGCCTTGGTCCCCAACCCGAACTGAATTAGTTTTTTACTTACTCTGATGGTAATGTCCGGAGATCCTCAGGATCCCGGACATTACTATATACAGGCCTATACATCCCATCATAGCCAGTCCGGGGTGGTTCCCGGTCACCAGCAGGACTATGACCAGGATTAGACATAGAACCAGGAATAAGTACCTGACCTTATTACTGCCAAAGCTCCATCCCTTGAACTTGAGGGAGAACATGGGTAACTCACTGATAAGAAGAAAAGAGATAACCACCGAAAGGCAGGGAATGAACCAGGTGGTTTGCATGAATTCTTTCCACAAAGGATTGCCCGTTGTATAAAACACGGCCGCTGCAATGAGCAATGCGCTGGCGGGGCTGGGAAGGCCCAGGAAACTTTCGCTCTGGCGGGCGTCGACATTGAACTTAGCCAGGCGTATGGCCGTAAATACCGCCACAACCAATGGGATAAACGAAATCCACATGCGTGGGGCTGCAGGCAGGTATAGGGCATAAAGCATAAAAGCCGGCAACAGTCCAAAGCTGATTGCATCGGCAAGAGAATCCAGCTCTTTGCCCACGGGGGAGTATGCATTGAGCAGCCTTGCCGCAAAACCGTCCAGGAAATCAAAAAGAGCGGCCGCGATCAACAGCCAGAAGGCAATATCCAGCCGGCCCCTGAAAACAAAAGCAATTCCCAATGCACCGCACAACAGGTTCAGCGATGTGATGGCATTGGGAATATGAAGCAGGATTTTTTTCAAAGTCCCATTTTTTTACGGATATCTTTTGGTATAGCGTCTTTATGAACCATATAGCCAATGCACCGTGCACGGAAATATTGCTCCGACATATACATGAATCCTTTATACGTTCCCGACTCTCCCCATGAATTCTTTGTGATATAGAATTTTACGCCATACTGGTCTTGAGCTATACCGGTAACATGCATCAGGTGGTCATCCACGGTGCTGAAGGTTTCAAACCACTCCTGGCGAACATCCTGGGTGACGTTCACTTCATCTGCCGAAGGGTCGGCAGAAATTTCCAGGGCCACACCCTTTTCCTGAGAAAAATCCTTTGTCAGGGTGCCGTCCCATGCAAGGGTGAACCCATTGTTCAGGGCATGATCGGCTATGGCCATGTATTCATCCAGCGGAACATTGTAATACAGTTCATGTTCCCAGTTATCCGGAATCTCTACAGGTACCCGGGTGTAGAAGGGGTGGTGGGTGAAACTGGTTATTTCTACATAATCATCCATGTTTAGTCCCAGGTACCGGGCAAAAGACAGGGGGGTATACTCTTTACCGTTATAGAGGAAGGTTTGCGGCACCTTGCCCAGGTATATGTCCAGCAGTGCATCGAGCAGTTGGCCCGATTCGGGACTCATTTTTTTCATCCTTACCGGAACCTGGGAAATGGCATTGATATATCCCTGTAATTCAGAATGGTTGTGTCCCGGAGCGTCGTATTGGATACCCGGATAAGCCGCATCGGGGATCAATCCGTAGCGTGCAATGGCTTTGGTGGCCGTATGGCTGACAGAACCCGGACCCAGATTTCCTTGACCCGTTCTCAGATAATTGTCAAAGTAACGTGTTTTATAAACGTTGCGGACAATGAACATTTCGGACAGGTCCAGGGGCTCCCTGCCCATGCGCATCAATTCGCTTTCCAGAAAGGAAATTGTAGCAAAACACCAACAGGTGCCGGTACGGCCCTGGTGTTTGAGTGATGTGGACGGATTGTCGACAATCGTGCGGAATTCGTACTGCTGAGCGCTTAAAGTGCCTGATAGCACCAGTGCTGCCAGCAAGATCAGTAGGTTCTTCTTCATGATGTTTTAACGTTGTTATAAGTTCAGTTTCTTTTTAATCTCTCTGGGTATGGCATTTTTATGCACCTGGATGTCCATGGTCTTGTACTGCACAAATTTTTCCGTCACGTACCACAGCCCTTTGTAGTTTCCGGCATCTTCTCCCCATGAGTTTTTAACCATGTAGTATTTTGTGCCGTTCTGGTCTTTGGCTATTCCATAGATCTGCATGCCGTGGTCATCTGTTGTCTGTTTGTTATCATAAGCTTCCTGGCGCATTTCCTGGGTGATTGCTTTAATCTCCGCCACGGGAGCTTTGAGGTTTCTGAAAGCGTTGCTTCTTTCTGTGGCGGACATTTCCAGCCAGCGTGCCTGGTCCGAGCCAATCATTTCTTTGGGATCGGTCGTCGGGTACATGGCGATCCCGTTTCTTCCGAAGCCTTGCTCGGAAACGTCCGAAGCCCAGAGCACGGTATAACCTTCCATGATGGCATGGTCTATCACAGACATCATCTCTTCCATGGGAACGTTGTAGGAAGTGCCCCAAAGCCAGTTGTCGGGTATTTCCAGGGCAAACTGTGTATAGAAAGGATGATGGGTGAACGAAGTGATATTGACATAATCGTCGGGATTGAATCCCAGCGATGCGGCAAATGATATAGGTGTGTATGTGGTTCCCTTGTATTCGAATGTTTCCGGAATTTCTCCAAGGTAGGCATCCAGCGCTCCCTGGAAGGCGTTTTTCCAGGCAGTGGAGAGTTTGCGGTTGGGATTCTTTTTCACTGCTTCGACAATGCCTGTCAGAACGGCTGTGAGTTCTCCATGGCGGTGAACGTCTTCGCCGTAATTGAGCCCGGGCATTACCTGGTTGGGAACCATACCGTATTTGCGTATTACATAAAGGTAATCATCAAATCCGCCACCCTGTGCAAAGTTCAGGGCTCCGTCAAGACGTATGTATTTATCTGCCTTGTCTGTATATGTTCTTGATACAACAAACATTTCTGACAGATCGTATTCGCCTTTTCCCATTCTCAGTAGTTCAGATTCCATGAAACCCAATGAAGAAAAACTCCAGCAGGTACCTGTACTACTCTGGTTCTTAACCGATGTAATGGGATTCTCTTTCACAACAGTGAACTGGAAACCTTCTTCTTTTTTCTGTTCCTGTTCCTGTGCTGTAGCCTGGATGGTAAATGCTGCCAGGGTTACAAACCAGATCAATAATTGTTTCATAATCAGTGTTGTTTTAGGGTATATTAATGTATTTATGGGTTTGCAGTGATATTTTCCAGGAAGGGTTGGCTTTGACGTAGGAAATAATATGCGGCAGGACAGCTTCCCTCCGGCTCCATTCGGGTTGCAGGTAAAGGTGGCATTGCGGGCCCACTTTCCTTCGGTTGAACTCGGCCCATTCCATATCCAGCGGTCCGGTAATGATCACTTTCAACTCGCTGGCCAACGGATAGATTTCAGGGAGTGGAGGATGGTTTTGCTTGGGAGAGAGACAAATCCAATCCATTTCACCGCTCATGGGTTGCGAACCTGATGTTTCCAGAAATATTTCTATTCCGTAATTTTTCAATTCTTTACACAATACACCCAAAGGGTAGGAAAGTGGTTCACCCCCCGTGATCACCACAGCCCGGGCAGTACATTTGACAACCCTGCTCATGATCTCTGTTACAGGTACCGGTGGAAACAACTTGGGGTTCCAGGTAAATTTGGAGTCACACCAGGCACACCCCACATCGCACCCGCCGAGCCTGATAAAATAAGCGGCTTTTCCCATATGATATCCTTCTCCCTGAATGGTGTAAAAATCTTCTGCAAGCGGGAGCAGGCGGCCTTCATCCAAAAGTGAATTCATTGTACAAATGTAAAGAAATATTGTGACAATTTGTCAGAAAAACAGGTTTGGAACAAGGTTTGAGCTAATCGGGGTACTATGAATGAACAAAAATATACAATTCAGGCACAGGAGCTGCTGCAATCAGCAATTCTGAAAGCCAGGTCCGGTTCCAACCAGGTTGTTGAAACGGGACATATACTAAAAGCCATACTTGCCGACAGCGAGGGTATTGGTACTTATCTTTTGCAAAAAACAGGGGTAAATACAGAGGCCCTTGAACAGGAACTTGACCTTATATTGGAAAAATACCCCAGGCAACAGGGAGCCGCAGATGCCTATTTGTCAAGGGACTCACAGGATGCCCTTCAAAAGGCAATGGATATTGCGGGCAGGATGGGCGACCAGTTTATCACGGTGGAACATATCCTGGCGGGTGTTTGTGCAGGAAAGGACAACGTGGCAAAATTGCTGCGTTCAGCAGGTCTGGACGAAAAACTGCTGCAAAAAGCCATAGAGGGCGTACGGCAGGGTAGAAAAGTGGATTCGCAGACAGATGAACAAACATTTGATGCCCTCAATAAATACGCCATCAACCTGAATGAGATGTCTGTTAAAGGCAAGATTGACCCCGTCATAGGACGTGACGATGAAATACGCCGTGTGCTGCAGATCCTCAGCAGGCGGACCAAGAACAATCCCATACTGGTGGGTGAGCCCGGTGTGGGCAAAACGGCCATTGCCGAGGGGATCGCCCAGAGGATAGTTACGGGAGATGTTCCCGATATGCTTAAAAGCAAACGAATTTTTTCGCTGGATATGGGCGCCCTGATAGCCGGGGCAAAATACAAGGGAGAGTTTGAGGAACGGCTCAAGTCTGTGATCAAAGAAGTGATTGCCGCTGAAGGGGAGATCATTCTTTTTATTGACGAGATTCATACCCTTGTAGGGGCTGGAAAAGGCGAGGGGGCCATGGATGCTGCCAATATCCTTAAACCTGCCCTGGCCAGGGGGGAATTGCGTGCTGTCGGTTCGACCACACTGGGGGAATACCAGAAATTTTTTGAGCAGGATAAAGCCCTGGAAAGACGTTTTCAAATGGTCATGGTGGAAGAACCTTCTCCGGCCGAAGCCATATCCATACTCAGGGGATTGAAAGAAAGGTATGAACAGCATCATAAGGTCCAGATCAAGGACGATGCCCTGATCTCTGCCGTGGAGCTGTCACACCGTTATATCACCAACCGTTTTCTGCCCGACAAGGCCATTGACCTGGTGGACGAGGCGGCTGCCAGGCTGAGGCTCGAAATGAGTTCTGTGCCCGTATGTATTGACGAACTTGACCGCAAGATCCGCCAGCTTGAGATAGAACGGGAAGCCATCAAACGTGAAAAGGACAAAGAAAAAATTGAAGCCTTAAGCAAAGAGATAGAGGAACTTTCTGCCCGGTGTGATATACAACGGGCCCGTTGGCAGGAAGAAAAATCGGTTCTTGAAGAAATTCAGCAAAAGAAGAAACAGATGGAAGAACTCCGGTTTGCAGCCGCCGAAGCGGAACGCCGCGGAGATTACGGCCGTGTGGCAGAGATCCGGTATGGAAAGATCGTGGAACTGGAGAAAGCCATAGGTGAACTTAACCGGAAGAAGGAGTCCTTTACCCAGTCCCTGATCAAGGAATCAGTTACCGAAGAGGATATAGCAGAGATCGTATCCAAATGGACGGGCATACCTGTCCAGCGCATGCTCACAGCAGAGCGGGAGAAACTGCTCCATCTTGAAGACGAATTGCATAAACGTGTCATTGGTCAGGATGAAGCTATCAAGGCAGTTGCCGATGCTGTACGACGCAGCAGGGCAGGTCTTCAGGACCCCCGAAAACCCATAGGTTCGTTCCTTTTCCTGGGAACGACCGGAGTGGGAAAAACAGAGTTGGCAAAAGCCCTGGCAGAATTCCTCTTTGACGATGAAAACCTGATCACCCGCATTGACATGAGCGAATACCAGGAACGCCACTCGGTAAGCCGTCTGGTGGGTGCGCCTCCGGGATACGTGGGATACGACGAAGGAGGGCAGCTTACAGAAGCGGTGCGAAGAAAACCGTATTCGGTAATTTTGCTGGACGAAATAGAAAAGGCCCACCCCGATGTGTTCAACATACTGTTACAGGTTCTGGACGATGGCCGGCTGACCGACAATAAGGGACGTGTGGCCGACTTCAAAAACACCATCCTGATTATGACTTCCAACATGGGATCCCATTTGATACAGAACAGCCTGCAGGAAGACCCCGGGGATATGGCCCTTTTTGAAAAAACAAAAGAGCAGGTGATGGAATTGCTTCGCCAAACCATCCGGCCCGAGTTCCTGAACCGTATTGACGAGATCATCATGTTCCATGCCCTCACCCCTGGAAACGTCAGGGATATTCTAAAACTTCAGCTCAAAGCCCTTGACAATACCCTGAACGCTAAAGGCATAGGCATAGAACTTACGGAAAACGCACTGGATTACCTGCAGATCAAAGGGTACGAACCGTCTTACGGGGCAAGGCCTCTAAAGCGCCTGCTACAGAGAGAATTGGTAAACGAATTGGCAATCAGGATCCTGGAAGGATCTGTGGATGTAAATCAGACTGTTCTGGTAGATAGCGACGGGAGCGGATTGATCCTGCAGAATCTTAGTAGGGATCAAACCGTTCAGGGTGTTTCCCGATAACGCCTTTGTCTATATACCATTGTTTGATGCGCTGCATATCGGCTTTGACATCATCGGTGATCAGGATTTGCTCTGCCACTCCTATCTCTTTGCGACCCCAGTCAAAGTATCCGTAATACACGGGAATGTCAAGTACTCTGGAAAGCGTGTGAAAACCCGCTTTCCAGTTTTTTGTGGCTTTGCGCGTGCCTTCAGGGGCTATGGCAAGGTGGATGGTTTCCTGGTTACGTATAGCTTCTATGGTATGCCTGGTAAAAGCGGCTCCTTTACCACGGTCAACAGGGATGGCTCCCGCCCAGCGCAACAGGCCCCTGAGCGGCCATATGAAAACATCACTCTTGACCAGTACTTTGGCGTTTCCTCCGATCCCGGTATAAAAAAGGAAGGAGATTACAAAATCCCACATAGAAGTATGTGGTACGCCCAGAATAATGCATTTGGGCACGGGGATGGGTTTTCCCACAAGTTTCCATCCCATGATGCGGGTGGCGATGAATGCGCAGATTTTTTGCTTGATCATTGGTGCAAAGGTATAAAAAAATGAGTAATTTTATGATTCCAAACCAATGTGAAAATCTTACCACGATGGACGAAGATAAAAAAATCAGCAGGAGAAAAGCCTTGAAGTATTTTGGAACTAGTGTTTTGGGAGTAGCCGGAATCTATGCAGTCCTCCGGTTTACACCCCTTAATGACAAACTCAGGGAGTCGCTCAAGAAAGGCGATGTCAGGCCAATAACCACAAGAAAAGATAAAGTTCTGGGAGAACAGATATCTCTGTTGGCTTTCGGCTGCATGCGCCTGCCTACCGTCCGGAACCAGGAGGGAAACATGGTCATTGACCGGGACAAGACCAGGGAATTGCTCGGGTATGCCTATGCAAACGGGATCAATTACTTTGATACGGCATACAATTACCACAATGGTGAATCAGAGATTGTCGCGGGAGAAATACTGAAAGATTTCCCGCGAGACACCTTCTGCCTGGCCACAAAAATGCCTACCTGGCTGGTAACAAGCCTGGAAAGAGGTAAGGAACTGTTCAGCGAACAATTGAACAAATGCCAGGTGAATTATTTTGATTTTTACCTGCTGCACGCCCTCTCTTCCATTGACGATTTCAACAAGGCATACCGTGATACCGGTGTGCTGGAATACCTGACAGAAGAAAAGGCAAACGGTCGCATCAGGCGGCTGGGCTTTTCATTCCACGGGAACGAAGAAACGATGGATTATTTGCTGGAACAGTACGCCTGGGACTTTGTTATGATCCAGATGAACTACCTGGACTGGGAAGTGCAGAATGCCAGATACATGTATGAACAGATTGAAAAAAAAGGCATACAGTGCCTTGTCATGGAACCATTGCGCGGTGGAGCACTGGCCACACTTAATGCAGAGGCAGCGGGAATCCTTGCAGAGGCCGACCCAACCGGAAGTCCTGCCAGATGGGCATTCCGTTATGTGGCATCACATCCCAACGTGCTGACTGTTTTGAGCGGGATGAACGTTAAGGAACATCTGGAAGAGAACATCAATACATTCAGAAAATTCAAACCATTAAATAAGGCGGAATATGAAGTGATAGCCAGGGCCCTGGAAGCGTACCGCAAAATATCGCAGGTGCCCTGTACAGGCTGTGCCTATTGTATGCCTTGTTCCTATGGAGTTGATATTCCACTAGTTTTCAGTACCTACAATGAAATGGTGGTACAGAATATGGTCCCCGACATAAACGGTCCGGAAAACGAAGACTTTTTGGCCAAAGGACAGGCATTCCTTGACCATTTCAATAAGACCATTCCTGCTCAAAGCCAGTCGCACAATTGCACGGCATGCGGGGTATGCAAACAGCATTGTCCCCAGGATATCGACATACCCGCCGAAATGAAAAGGATTAACCAGATCTTGTGGATTTTCAGGAACAGATCTTGAACTCTTTTCATTTCGGATCAAGTATCCGGGAGAGGGCCAGTGCCATTTTCTCCCGGATTTTTTCATTGGCCAGGTTGCCTGTACTGCCTGTATGGGTGTGGTGGATATCTTTCTCTGGTATGAAGGTACCGTCACTGAGCGATGAGGCTACCTGCAGGTAGGCATCTCTGAACGGTACGCCGTTCATTACAAGGTGGTTGACAGTCTCCACGCTAAAAAGTTGATCATAACGGCTATCCTGAAGGATGGAACCGTTGACTTGCAGGTTGCTCATCATAAGGATGGTCATCCCCATACAATCCATCAAAGAATCTATGGCCGGAAAAAGAAGGTCTTTGAGCAACTGATAATCCCGGTGGTAGCCATGCGTAAGGTTGGTGCTCACCAGGGTGATCTGGTTGGGTAAACCCTGGATGCTGTTGCAGCGGGCCCTGATCAGTTCCCATACATCCGGATTTTTCTTGTGCGGCATGATGCTGCTTCCTGTTGTTAGCGCATCCGGGAATTCCATAAAACCATAGTCAGGTCCCGAAAAAAGGCAGCAGTCTGCAGCCAGTTTGTTTAGTGTGCCGGCCAGTGAGGCCATGGCAAAAGACAGGGACCTTTCTGTTCTCCCGCGGCTCATCTGCGCTGCTATGCTGTTGAATTTCAAGGTTGCGAACCCCATAAGCCTTGTTGTTTCCTCACGGTCCAGGGGAAATGAATTTCCGTATCCGGCCGCCGATCCGAGGGGATTCTGGTCACATTGCTGCCATGCGGCACCCAGCTGGTACATGTCGTCAACAAGCAACTCGGCATAAGCCCCCAGCCAAAGGCCAAAAGACGAAGGCATGGCCGGCCTTTCATGGGTGTACCCGGGCATGAAGATATCTTTGTACAATTCGCTTTTTTCCTGCAGGCAACCAAACAAGCGTGCAGTCATACGTGCAATGTTCCTGCAAACATCTTTTAGGTACAGGTGTATATCGGTCATTACCTGGTCGTTACGCGACCTTCCCGCGTGAATCTTTTTACCTGTCTGACCCAGGTCTTTGGACAATTCCAGCTCCACCAGCGTATGAATATCCTCGGCTTGCTGTCCTATGATCAGCCTGCCCTGCAGGATCTTGTCCAGGATCTTGTCCAGTGCAGCTATAATTTCTTCCGTTTCCTTTGGTGTTAGCAGGCCGGTCTTGCCCAGCATTTTTACGTGTGCCATGGACCCTTTAATGTCGTAGCGAGCCAGCCGCAGGTCCCATTGGGGATCGTTACCCACGGTGAACCGGGTAACTTCCGGGGGTGTTTCAATTCCTTTGTTCCAGAGTGTTTCCATAATGTTATAATGTTAGCAACCGGAGCAGTTGCTTGTAAGTTTCTACTCCCTGCTGCAGTTCAGACAGGTAAATGAATTCATCGGGAATATGCGACCTGCCAGAGTCACCGGGACCCAGTTTGATGGCCGGGCAGGGCAGGCGCATCCAGTCAGACGAGGTGGGGGATATGTAAGTTACTATTCCCGCTTTACTCAAAGCATCGCGCAACGGATGATCCCATGGGGTAAAGGAGGCCTTGTGGGAGAGGTTGCGAGGAACAAGCCGCCCCGAAACAACCTTGCCCAGCAACTCCACGATTCCGCTGTTGGTGTATGCATCTGTTGTCCTGATATCCACCACGTAATGACATGAGTCGGGGATGACGTTGTGTTGTACCCCGGCTTCAATTTGTGTGACCTGCAGGTGAACCGGTCCCATGATCCCGGATTCTTTTTCAAAACGGAAATTTCTCAGAACGGCAATATCATCCAGGGCGGCATACAATGCGTTCACCCCATCGTTACAGGCAGCATGGGAGGAACGTCCACGGGTATACCCGTCCAGCACCAGCAGGCCCTTTTCTCCTACTGCGGCCTGCAGTCCGGTTGGTTCACCAACAATAGCGCAACTGATTCCAGGATGTTGCGGCAATACCCGGGAGATACCCTCCGGATCCGAGGTTTCCTCTCCTGCAGCAAGGACCAGCAAAAGATTGAAAGGCAGGTTTTCCGGAGTGCAGAAAGCCCGGATCATAGCGACCAGGGGACCTTTGGCGTCGTTGCTTCCCAATCCGTACAGACGGGTCCTGAATTGCGCGTCTTTTTCAAGTACAGGGACGAAGGGGTCCCTGGTATAACCTGCAGCCGGTTTGACCGTATCGTGATGGGAGCATAGCAATACCGTGGGAAGTTGTGCCGCTTGAGAATCTTTCTTGGCCACTACATTATTGCCCACACGTTCTGCATGGATTCCGGGCTGTGTGTTCAGGTAATCTGTCAGGAGTTCAGCCGTTTTTTCCTCACTGCCCGAAACAGAAGGTGTTTCTATCAACCGGCAGAGTAAACCGATCATATCTTTCATCATAGCTGAATGCATGTATTTCCTATAAAAACCTCACCAACACCCTGTTCCAGAGCTCGAAGTGCATTTTCCACTTTTGGGATCATCCCGTCACAGATGGTGCCCTGGTCCCGGAGTTTAACGTATTGCGCACGGCTCAGCAGGGGCAGGTGCCTCTCCGAACCTGGGCAGCAGACCCCCTCACTGTCAAATACAAACCGCAAACGGACTGTGTAATAACTTCTGAAAGCAACGGCCAGTGCCGAGGCAATGGTATCGGCGTTTGTATTGAGTAGTTGCCCGGACCGATCACAGGTAACGGGCGAAAAGACCGGTACCAGCTCCTGGTCCAGCAGGTTTTGGATAAAGAGTGCATTGACGCTCCCGTCACTCAGATCTCCGGCAAAACCATAATCTGCCGGTTCCGGGTTCCTTTTATCGGCTAAAATACAGCCTCCGTCAGCTCCGCTCAGGCCCAGCGCACGACAGCCCCTGGAAAGCAGCGATGCTACCAGGTTCTTGTTGATCCACCCGGCGTAAACCATCACGGCAACACGCAGGGTCGCTGCATCGGTGATCCTGCGCCCCTGGTTCATCACCACTTTAATATTCAGCTGCCGGCATAGCTCACTGGCAATACTGCCCCCTCCGTGCACGAGTATCTTCTTTCCCTTGCAGTCACAAAAAGAGTTTATGAATGTATCCAGCTTTTTGGGGTCATCTATGATATTTCCCCCGATTTTATAGACATTCAGATCCATTACTATTCATTTTTGGGAAGGCCCTTTAATATCCTGCCCAGTACCACCTGGGCCGCGATTTCACGGTTGGCCGCCTGCGGAATAACTATGGAACGCGGACTGTCCAGCACCTCATCGGTCACGATCATGTTCCGCCTGACCGGCAAACAATGCATGAAAAGAGCATTATTGGTAAGTTCCATTTTTTTGCCATCTACCATCCAGGAGCGGTCGGTACTCAGGATCCTGCCATAGCCGGGATCCCTGTAGGCAGACCAGTTCTTGGCATAGATGAAATCCGCATCACGGAATGCCTCCTGCTGGTTGTACGTGATTTTTGCACCCTGGGTAAAACTTTCATCAAGCTCATAGCCCTTTGGATGGGTTATGGTCAGTTGGTAGCCTGCTGCAACCATCCATTCGGCAAACGAATTGGGGACCGCCTGTGGAAGTGCCTTAGGATGAGGGGCCCAGGTCAGCACAACACGGGGTCTGTCTGTGGTCTTGTACTCTTCAATGGTAATGTGGTCTGCAAAGCTTTGCAGCGGATGGCGGGTGGCAGATTCCAGGCTGATGACCGGTTTTCCTGAATACTGTATGAACTGGTTCAGGATAACCTCGCCATAATCCTCTTCTTTGCTTTGAAAACGGGCAAAGGAACGGACTCCGATCATATCTGCATAACAGCCCATCACAGGTATTGCTTCCAGCAAGTGTTCCGGTTTGTCTCCATCCATGATGATCCCTTTCCTGGTTTCCAAATTCCAGGCACCTTGCTGAACGTCCAGCACGATCACATGCATGCCCAGGTTTTCGGCCGCTTTCTGAGTGCTCAGCCTGGTACGGAGACTGGAATTGAAAAAAATCAACAGGGCAGTACGGTTTTTTCCCAAATCGCTTGCTGCATATTTTTGTTTTTTGATGTTCAAGGCTTCCTGTATGGCTTTGTCAAGGGGGCCCATGTCCTTTACCGATGTGAAATGTTTCATGGCGGCTTATTAATAAACAATTGATTTGAGTTGTAATCCCGTTGCAGGGGGCAATCCTGCAAGCAGGTTCATATTATGAACGGCCGTTCCCGATGCCCCTTTGAGCAGGTTATCCAGAATGGAGGTGATGTGCAGCATGTGACCGTGTTTCTGAAGGTATAATTTACATTTGTTGGTATTGACCACTTCCTTCAGGCTGATCTCACGCTCAGAAATATGGATAGACGGATGTTCCCGGTAATAATCCCTGTACAGATCTACGGCTTGTTCCTGTGTCAGGTGGCAGGGTGTATAGATACTGGCCAGGATTCCCCGTGGAAAATCACCCCTGATAGGGACAAAATACAGGGGTGGTATTTCACCCTGGCAAGAGGTGGAAAGCGTCTGGTAAATTTCCGTTTCATGCTGGTGGGTGAAGGCTTTGTAAACGGCCAGGTTGTTATCCCTGTAGGGAAAATGTGACGTTTGGGCAAGCCGGCCTCCTGCGCCTGTGGCCCCTGTTATGGCGTGAACGTGGATACCTGCTTCAAGCATTTTTTCAGCAGCAAGGGGCATCAGGGCAATTTCTATGCAGGTGGCAAAACATCCCGGATTGGCCACATTTCCCGCCTTTTTGAGCTTGCCTGCATATTGTTCAGAGGATTTGGAACTTTCGGGAAGTCCGTAAATGAACTTGCGGTTGCCGGTCTCCTGGCTACCGGCGTGCCTGAAATCCTGGCTCAGATCAATGATGTGACGGATGTGATCTGTTTTGTTCCGGCCGAGGTACTCCCTGGAACGTCCGTGTCCCAGGCACAGGAATAAAACATCAATTTCTTTTTCGCTTAACTCACCTTCAAAGTGCAGATCTGTTTCTCCATCCAGGTCATGGTGTACCGAGCCGATGGGCATCCCTTCACCGGAATGGCTCAACACCGAGACCAGATCCGCCAATGGGTGGTGCAGCAACAAGCGGATGAGTTCACCCCCTGTGTATCCGGCGCCTCCGGCTATGGCAACTTTAATCTTTCTGTTCATCTTCAAGGCTTTGATAAATTTTTACCGGGAGTGAGAAAATACGTGTAAAGCCTTCCACATCCTTTCCTGTGAACGCAGCAGTACCTTCCCCGTACTGGCCGAATGCCGGGTTCATCAGATCGTACGGACTGGTGCAGCCTGCCAGGGTAAATGTACCGGGATGCAGACGTACCGGAACTTCTCCTTTGACACGTTTCTGGGTGCTTTCCAGAAAGACTTCAATGTTTCGCATTACTGGGTCAAGGTATTGCGCTTCGTGCAGCATCATGCCGTACCATATTGCAAGCTGATCTTTCCAGTACAACTGCCATTTTCCCAGTACATGCTTTTCAAGCAGGTGGTGAGCTTTTATCAGAATCATGGGCGCAGCCGCTTCAAAGCCTACGCGTCCTTTCAGGCCAATGATGGTATCACCCACATGGATGTCCCTGCCAATCCCATATGGAGCTGCTATTTCACGAATTTTTTCAATGACCCGGATGGGATCCATGCCGGTTCCGTTCAGTGATACGGGTTCTCCCCCTGAAAATCCGATGGTCAGGACTTCGGTACCCTTTTTGGTGCATTTGATTGGATAAGCTTCTTCGGGCAGCTCTCCCAGAGAGCTGAGCGTTTGGACACCCCCGATGCTTGTTCCCCATAAACCCTGGTTGATGGAATACCTGGACTTTTCCCAGTGAAAGTCAAAACCCTGGTTCCTTAGGTATTCAACTTCTTCTTTTCTGCTGATATTCAGATCCCTGATAGGAGCTATCAGGTTTATTTCAGGAGCCATAACGTGTATGAAATAATCAAAACGTACCTGGTCGTTGCCTGCTCCCGTACTGCCATGAGCAATGGCATGGGCTCCTGACCGGCGGGCATAATCTGCAACCTTCATGGCCTGAAATGCACGTTCCGAGCTGACCGACAGTGGATACGTGTTGTTCTTCAATACATTTCCGAAAATAAGATAACGGATGCAACGTGAATAATATTCTTCCCGTACGTCAATTGTTTTGTGGGATGCTGCGCCCAGGTCCAGGGCTTTTTGTGATAATTCGCTGACCTCTTTTGGGCTGAATCCACCGGTATTCACCAGCAGGGTATGGACTTCCAGCTGCTTTTCCCTTGTAAGATAAGGAATGCAGAAAGAAGTATCAAGCCCGCCGCTATAGGCAAGTACTACTTTGCTTTTCATAGGTTATCGCTTCTTTTATAGATTTTGGTTTTATTGTGATATGCCTTTTTGGATGCTCAGCCGGATCATAAAGCATGCCCGTACAGAGGCACATACGTTTGTCGTTGCGCATGAGGATATCGTAATTGCGGCATCCGCTGCAGCCATTCCAGAAGGCTTCGTCGTGGGTAAGCTCTGAAAAAGGTACCGGGCGATATCCCAGCCTGGAATTGATACGCATGACAGCTGCCCCTGTTGTGATACCAAAAATCTTGGCCTGGGGATACAACTGGCGGGAAAGATCAAAGATCCTTTTTTTAATTCTTGAGGCAATGCCCATGTGCCTGTAAGCATGATCCACTATGAGACCTGAATTGGCCACGAACGATTTGTGGCTCCATGTCTCGATGTAGGAGAATCCTGCCAGCTGTTTGCCGTCCAGGGCGATTACCGCTTTTCCGCTGTTCATTTTCTCTCTGATGTATTCCGGTGACCGGCGTGCAATGCCGGTTCCGCGCTCCATGGCAGAAATGTACATCAGTTCACAAATACGTTCTGCATAGCCCGTATGAGAGGCGTTTGCAACAAGAATGAGGACATTCATTGTTTTTTGTTTTTAAATCAGAATATTTTTTGGGAGGTCGGAGATAGGGCATTCAGGATGCAGAAACGATTTCTGCAACCTAAGCCCGGCGTCGGATACGAAGAATCTGAAGGATCTTGTTCATTCTGCTGCAAATGTACTATAATTTGCATGATATGGTAAAAAAAATAATATTCAATTAAAAAATGATTTTTTCTTCCCCTCTTATGATTCCATTTTGTTAGCAGAAACGTATTTCACTGTAATTATTTATATTTGTATAGATCTATGCATTATGAAAAAAATCTGTTTTCTATTTGTTTTGTTTTTTCTCACAGGCCTTTCAACGCTCCTGTACGCTCAGCAAACAGATGCCCATACCGGTTCCAGGATCAGGTTGCGGAAACATATATCCTTCCTTGCTTCCGATTCGCTCTACGGAAGGCTAATCGGGACCGAAGGCAACCTGATTGCAGGCGAATACATTGCAGCTTGTTTTGCCGATGCAGGTATTGATGAATTCAACGGGGCAAGCTATTTTCACTACTTTGACGTGAAGATCCCCTCGGTTGTTCCCGACATTCCGATCGCTGTCATTGAGGGATGCAATATCATTGGAATTTTGCCCGGAACGCATCCTGTGCTGAAAGAAGAAATCATTGTTATAGGGGCTCATTTTGACCATCTTGGAATGGCATCCGGGCTTGCCTCAGACAAGGATTCCATCTACAACGGGGCTGACGACAATGCTTCGGGAACTGCTGTCATGATAGAACTTGCAGGGCTTCTCAAAGAACAGGGCGGACTTTCCCGCACGGTGGTTTTTGCCGCTTTTGACGGAGAAGAGCAAGGGTTGCTTGGATCGGAACAATTCATAATTGATTCCCTGTTCCCGCAGGAAAGGATCCGGACCATGATCAGTCTGGATATGGTGGGATATTACAGGACATCGGGCGTGCTGAAAATTTTGGGAGCGGGAACCATTGAAAATTTTCATGATTTGTTGCCCCAAACCAAAACTTTGAAAGTCCGTACGGTTCGTTATGAGATTTCTCCCTTTACGGCAACAGATACAAAACCTTTTGCCAGCGCAGGTATACCCACCTTGCACATCACCACGGGAAGCCGTTCTCCCTACCACAAAGTGGAGGACCAGGCAGACGCGATAGATTACGATGGGATGGCTGCTGTTACCGGGTATGTCCATAAACTGGTTTCGGCCATGGGCAATGATGCTTATGTAACTCCTTCCGGCAACTATTCTGTCTTGCATTATGTTCCCTCGTACACTTTTAGCTGGGGACCGGCAAGTGCATTGGGTACCAACCGGTTTGTGCATACCCGGGGGGCATTGGAAGGGAAGACAGCTTTCTATGCATCGCTGGGAGCGGATTTCAGGTTCCTTTGGAAGGGTTACCTGGAAATGAACCCGGGAATCAACCTGGAATATATTGGGGCCCGTCATGCCGCCTATCCCGGGATTTCCTTTATGAACAGGATTCAAATGTGCGCCCTGAATGTACCTTTATCCCTGCGTGTCTATCTGCCGGAATTCAATAAATTACCTGTAGGGGTTTATGCCTGGGCAACAATTTATTACAGGTATTATATTGCCGGTCAAACCTTTGATCCCGATTTCATTTTTTCCGATGTATTCAAACGTCATGAATGGGGGGTGGGACTGGGAATAGGGGTGCGTGCTTCTGTTTTCCAGGTGGGATTCGAGACCCGGTGGGGAATGACAGGCCTGTTCCGACCCGGAGTATTGCCCGGTTATAACGTGAAAAACAACACGCAGACGATCCGATTCTCTTATTTCTTTTGATGTTAATTCCGATGAAAAAAAACGTACTTTTTTTATGGTTTGTTCTTGTCCCGCTGCTTTTAGGCGCACAACCCGACCTTCAGATCATGCGTTGTGTCAGAGATGTTTCAAAAGACAGCATTGCCAGCTACATTGTCAACCTTACTGATTTTCATACACGGCACAACCTCAGTTCCCATACCCATCCGGATAAAGGCATAGGGGCTGCATCCCGCTGGCTGCAGCAAAAAATTGCCGGTTGGATACCCCTTTCGGGGGGAAGACTATCGGTAGAGAATATACACTACACGGCCGGCGGGACTGGAAACAGGTTGGACAGGCAGGTAGAACTGACCAATGTCATGGCTGTCCTCAGGGGTTCAGGTTCACAGGAAATATTGCTCCTGGCTCATTATGACAGCCGTGTAAATGACAACAGTGATTCAACATCTTTTGCCCCGGGAGCAAACGACAACGGGAGCGGGGTGGCCTGCCTGCTGGAAAGCATTAGGGTCATGGCTCCGGTTCCATTGCAGGCTACTGTGCGGTTCCTGTTCCTTTCAGGAGAGGAACACGGATTGCTGGGAGCTGCATGCATGGCAGACATGGCACGCTCACAGGGCTGGAATGTTATAGCAGTCATCAATTTTGATATGATCGGCAATACACAGGCAAGTGAAACAGGACATCGTAACAATACCAAAACACGCGTGTTTTCGGTCGAAGGACCTTCCAGGGAGTTGGCAAGATACATTGCTCAAACCGCCACCACATACGTAGACAACATGAACGTGGCACTCATCTACAGGAATGACAGGTACGGGCGTGGAGGTGACCATACTCCTTTCCTCAAAGCCGGATATTCTGCGGTCAGGATTTGTGAATTTCATGAAAATTATGACAGAACACACCAGCAGGTGCGGGAAGACAACGGCATCCTGTTCGGAGATCTTCCTTCTGGTGTTGATCATGAGTATGTTCGCAAGAATACCGGGGTTGGCATAGCTGCTGTCATGAGCCTTGCCAAAGCCCCTGCGGCACCGGCCCGTGTACAGATGAACACAAGGTCGCTAGGCAACTACACAGAACTGGAATGGGAGCCCTCTCACGAGCCAGGTCTGGTGAAGGGATACTATGTGATGATACGCGAAACCGATCAGCCCCGGTGGCAGAAAAAAATATTCACAGAAGAAACACACTTGCGTATACCTTACAGTAAGGATAATTACTTTTTTGGGATCTGTGCTGTCGGACCCGAAGGGCATCAAAGTCTTGTGTCTGTAGCAGACTGAAAAATCAGTAGGAAAGGGGATTTGAAGCGGCGCCTATGGTGGTGATTATGATCACACCGTTCGCACCCCGCACTCCATAAAGGGCTCCGTCCTTTTGCACCTGGATGGACTTGATGCTGTACACGTCAAGAAACGAGTTGACCACAGCAAAAGAATCATAGGACATCCCGTCAATCACTATGAGAGGTTCCGTGCTGCTGTTAATGGAATTGATTCCACGGATGTTGGCGGTCATACCACGTGGCCCTGTAGAAATATACAGGCCGGGTATCTGGCCGTTCAGAAGTTCTGCCAGGTTCCTGGCCGGATGTCTTTTGAGCAACTCCGGAACGTTATCTATGGTATTTGAAGCATTGGAGCGAAGGTTAGCCAGTTCTTTCCTATCCTGGATACGAAAACGCTTTTGCGAGCGGACCATCACCTGGATTGAATCTGTTCCAAGGCAGGGGACATGGGTTTCCCCAATCCCGGGAAGATAGAGAACAACAGAATCGGCATCGGAAATGCCTTCAAATTCCACCAGGCCTTTCTCGTTTGTCATTAAAGCCTTATCCTGTCTTTTGACAGAAACCACAAGTCCGGACAAAGGTTTACCCCTTCTGTCTACAACCTTCACGCTGAAAGGGCGCAGGGTGTCCTGCCCGGTCACGGCCAGTGGCGTGTCCTGTGCTGCGGAAGTGAGCATGGAACAAAATAAGATTGTGATGGTTAAAAAAAAGAATTTCATAGTTCTGCCATTTTAGTATGATAGAGGATTTGAAGAGGCGCCTATGGTAGTGATAATGATAACACCGTTGGCACCGCGCATGCCGTACATGCCTCCGTCCTTCTGCACCTGTATTGATTGTATGCTATGAACATCCAGGAATCCGTTCACTTCTGAAAAAGAATCATACGTCATTCCGTCAATCACTATAAGGGGTTCTGTGTTGCCCGTAATGGTGTTGATTCCACGAATGTTGGCTGTCAGTCCGGTAGAACCCATAGTAATGCGAAGTCCCGGAATCTGACCGCTCAGAAGCTCAGCAAGGTCCCTTGCGGGACGTGTTTTAAGCATTTCGGGAACATTGGAAATGGTGTTAGAAGGGTTGGTTTTAAGGTTCGCCAGCTCTTTTCTGTCCCTGACCTGGTATTTTGTTTTTGACCTTATGGTTATCTGTACAGAATCCAGACCGGCACAGGGGATATGTGTTTCCCCGATGTTGGGAAGCAATACCACCAGAGAATCGGTATCGGCAATTCCTTCAAGGTTGACCAATCCTTTCTTGTCGGTCAGGAAGGCTGTTTTTTCCCTGACAGTGGATACGGCCAGGTTGGGCAGGGGATTGCCTTTTTTGTCCACAATCTTAACACTGAAAGTTCGTGTTCCATCTTTTTTCTGATCATTGACCTGTTCCTGTGCCATCAACGGCAGCAACAGGTATGAGAGAATAATTGTGAGAATTATTTTTTTCATAGTATCAAATATAACAAAAATCATACCTTTAGCGGCATTATTATTGCAGTTAGGAATTGAATTTAAATATACCTCAATGATTTATCCCACATTAAGACACTTATATTCAAATAGCATAGAGAGTTACGCGAATCGCACTGCTTTTTCCCTGTTTAAGGAACCTCCGGTCACCTACGAAGAATTTGCACAAAGAGTGGAAAAAGTGCAAGGGCATTTATTATCCGCTGGATTGCAGAAGGGGGACAAGGTGGCCCTCCTTGGCACCAGTATGCCCAATTGGAATGTCTGTTACTTTGCCGTAGTGACTATGGGAATGGTGATAGTACCCATTTTGCCCGATTTTTCCCAGGATGCGATCACGGCCATATTAGAACACTCGGAATCCAAAGCGCTTTTTGTTACGGACAAGCTTTATGCAAAAATATCAGCCCCGGCAAAAGAACGCCTTGATCTGATCATCAGGGCGGTCAATCTGATCGTAGTTGGAGGGAAAAAAGCAGGCACCGCCGCCATACCGGCCGTATTTCCCCAACCCGGGCCCGAAGACGTGGCCTCCATAATCTACACCTCAGGAACCACATCGTCTCCCAAAGGAGTGATGCTCACACACCGCGCGCTCTGCAATCAGCTGCATATGCTGATTTCCATGATTGAAGTGATTAAGGAAGATGTTTTCCTGTCCGTTCTACCCCTTTCACACGCTTACGAATGTTCGCTGGGCATGTTGTATCCCTTTATGCAGGGAGCCTCTGTGGTGTACCTGGGAACCCCGCCCACACCTACCAGCCTGCTGCCTGCTCTTAAGGAAGTGCGGCCTACGATCATGCTTACCGTTCCCCTGATCATGGAAAAGATATACACCAGGCAGGTTTTTGCCCGTTTTACAGGAAATAAAATCCTCAAGACAATCTACAAGGTCCGTTTCATTCGCCGCAAACTGCACAGGATAGCAGGCAAGCGTCTGTATGAGACTTTTGGAGGCAGGATCCGTTTCTTTGGTATAGGAGGGTCAAAAATCAATTCGGCGACCGAAAAATTCCTGCGTGATGCCCGTTTTCCCTATTCCATAGGATATGGTCTTACAGAAACGGCACCGCTTATAGCAGGAGCCGTACATCCCAATACTTTTCTGCAATCTACCGGAACAGGAATGCAGGGGGTCAGCGTACGTCTGGCCGACCAGGATCCCGAAACCGGTGTTGGTGAAATCCAGGTTAAAACGCCCTGCATAATGAAAGGATATTACAAAAACCCGGAAGCAGACAGCGAAGCTTTTACCGCCGACGGCTGGTTCCGGACAAAAGACCTGGCGAAAATTGATAAACAGGGCCGGATTTTTATTAAAGGCCGCCTGAGCAATATGATCCTCGGATCGGCCGGAGAAAATATTTACCCGGAAGAGATCGAAAGCATTATCAACCAGCATGAAATGGTGACAGAATCCCTGGTTGTACAAAGGGACGGGAAACTGGTGGCTCTTGTTTACATGCAGGACCTGAACCAGAAATTAAGGAATCAGATAAGCGATGTACATACCGATATCCTGAACTTTGTGAACAGCAAAGTGAGCAAGATGTCCCGTATTGTGCGCATACAGGAGCAGGAAAACGGATTTGAAAAAACGCCGACCCTCAAGATCAAAAGGTATCTATATACAGAGATCATGAACCGTAAGGGGAAAAAGCAGGCACTTTGATATCAGCCTTTGAAACTGATCTGCACCTGGAAAACATTCTTTTCGCCCTTCCTGCCTTCAATATAGCGGCTTAGAGGAGCTGTTTCCGCCACAAAGAAATCAAGTGTTTCTGTAAGCCTGGATTCTGCATTGAAATTAATGCGAAAGTCTTCTACACAATGTTTTGTAACCAATTCTGTGTCCAGGCAGTCCATGGCCCATTCAATATACCTGGCGTTGTTGGTGTGGTGGTTGAAATCCAGGTCGGAAGGGCACACTTTCTTACTCACAGCGTATTGCAGCCCGGTTTCAGGTACGGCTATTTTCTCACAGGGGGTGGCTATGGCATGCCGGGTAGCTTTTTCCTGTAAAAGAGAAGAATTCAGAATATGTTGCGGACGCTGTATGCGGCGCGTGTTGGCATGGATGATCAGCCACGAGCTTGTTGCCTGAACCAGGTCTTCTGTTTCATCCCGGTTGCGGATCAGAAAATCCCTGAGCCAGAAAATTCCATCTTCCCCTTTGTGCCAGGTCTCCATGACAACAGGCTCTCTCCATACCGGAGGCCGCAGGATCCTGACTGCCACCCGGGACAACACCCAGATGGTCTGCTTTTCTATAAGTTGTTCATAGCCAAATCCCAATTCCAGGGCATCCTGATTGGCCATTTCCTGCGCCAGGTTCATGAAAGCATAGGGTTTCAGGTTCCTGGCTGCATCTGTTTCGTAGCAGGTTATTTGTCTGGATTCTTTGAGCATATGCAAATATAAGAAAAACGGGCAGTAAAAACCTGGATTTTCACTGCCCGTTTCATGTTCATACCGGGTTATTGTTCCTGTGCCCGGCGTTTCAATTGCCTGGTTATACGTGCAATAACCTGCTCAATTCCGGATTCGGGCTCAATAACGTTGTAATCGTCCCAAAATCCCTCGTCCTGGAAATCAGTTACTTTATCAAGGGTAATATCCGTTGAGCGCACCCGTTCCTCGGAGGGTATCTTTATGGCTTTGTCACTCCTTTCTGTAACAGCCAGTTCGGAAGTAATGGTATAGGTGTTTTTAAAGAGTTTCCTGTCCCATTTTGAATCAAATTTGATCTCGGTCCGGGAATAGTCGAACGTCCATTTACCACCAATTTGTTTATACTGCACCAGGTAGGTGGCGTAAAGAACTTCGGCACGGAAACCGACAGGACGCCGTGATATGAAAATATTGGCGGCATCGGACCTGCCTTCAACGTTCATGTTGAATTCAATACGGCTGATCGCTTCTGATTTCATATCAATGTAGATCTTTCCGCGGAACCAGATATCATCAACGCTTTCTTTTTGTTTGAATCCAACCACGTGGTTGATCTTTCCGTCTATCTGAACCGGTTCTTCCATGGTGAAATCATATATCTGGTTGATTTCCGGAACATTTGTGCCCAGGAAGGGATATTTGGCCACGTCTATCTGCAATGCCGAGTTGATACCTCCGCGAAACTTTACAAATACTGTATCTATACGTGCCCAGTCTACGCTTCCCCTTCCCTTGAATACCCCTACCTGATCCTGTCCGTACATCCTGCCATAGGAAGTTTTGTTGATGTCCAGCACTGCTTCTGTAAGGGTAACATAATTATTTCCTTTGCGGATCATTTCCCTGTAGAAGCCAGTCATCTGCATGGGTTCCAGCGGATAGTTATTGGGAATTTTTTCCAGCGCCCGGCTTATAAGTTCATAGGCATTCTGCGGGGTAACCATAATAGTAGGGAGTGTGGTTGGAACAAAATTCAGGGCAACCACCAGTTTGTCCCCCTTGTTGATCATATCCTTCAGGGCAAATGTCTGCGGGTGATAGCCCAGGAATGATATGCGCAGCGAGTCATTGACAAAGGAGGGTGGAAACTTGAGTGAGAAAAAGCCTTCTCCGTTGGTCACATTGCTAATCCCCCGGTTGACAATGTAGAGCGAGGCAAAAACAAGTGGTTTGCGGGTCTGGGCATCAATCACCGTTCCCGATACCGTTGAATACTCCGGGGCTTTATATGTTAGAACAATGTATTGATTTTCAAATACATACTTAAGATTGCTATTGCCAAAAGCCTCGGCCAGAAATGCAGCAACTGTTTTTTTCCCTTCCCGGACAGGAAGAACAGAATTGACGTTCACATCCTGTTTGCTGTAGACGAACAGGTATCCGGTTTGTTTTTCCACCTGGCTGATGAACGATTCCAGGGTAATGCGGCTTCCCGATATGGTTATGATCGCGTCCTGTGGAACAGGCATATCGGGTTCTGCGGCCGAAAGTAAAAATGTACTTAGGGAACACAGAATGATTGAAAAAAAGATTTTTTTCATAACTTTGTAAAATTAGAAGTTAATACAGTGATTGTGTTAGCGGTTCTGCCGGTGGATGTTGCTGCATCTGCCGGCTTTTTTTATTCAATTTTTATTGTGTTGGTTTCTTTGTCTTCCTCAATTTTGAACCGGAAAATCTTTCGCATGGTTTTGAGGATGCTCTCCAGTCCGTCATCCTGGCGGAATTTGGCATTAAAGCGATATTGTTGTAGCTCTTCGTTATTAACTATTATGGTGGTATTGTAATACAGTTCAAGCCTGTTCACGATCTCAATGAAGGGAACGTCGTTGAATGCATAGATACCGTCTCTCCAGAGCAGGAACTCGTTGTCTTCAAAATAAGAACGTTGCCAGCCATTTTTCCATTCTATGCTTTCATTGGGTCTGATACGCACAGGGTCGCTCTCCGGGGATGGGCTGATCACTTCCAGAGAACCTTCCACCAGGGAGGTCTTGACATTGCAGTCCTTATAAGCAAAAACATTGAATTTGGTTCCCAGAACACGGATATCGTATTGACCTGTAGCCACTATGAATGGCATTTCCTGGTTAGGGGCCACTTCAAAGAATGCTTCACCGATCAGTTCCACCCGCCGCTCCTTTCCTGAGAATTTATTAGGATAACGTAATACCGATTGGGAATTGAGCCAGACAATAGTACCGTCACTTAACCGGAAGGATTTGGTCCTGTTTGAAGGTGTGGTGACTTCCATCATATAAGAGGAAGGTTCTTCGGGCAGGGTACGGGTCAGCGGCTGCAGCAAACCCCACAGGGCGAAACCCACTACCAGCATGGCAGCTGCATACAAGGTAATACGGCTATAGGTAGAATGGCGGGTTTTTCTTTTCCATTTCAGCAGCCTGGTTGTAGCCGTTTCTGCATCGGAAGAGGCGGGGAAAAGGGAGGTGACAGCCTTTAAATTCTGCATCCGGCAGAATTCCTCTCTGAGTTCCGGATCTTTCTCCACAGCGTCAAGCAATTCTCTCTTTTCCAGAGGAGTAAACTCTTCTGCAAAGTATTTTTGAAGCATTTCTTCCATGATCGGTTCTCCTTTTCTGATTATAGAACGTTTAAGTTGATAAATACCACCAAAAGGAAATGAAAAAATCAAATAAGATGTTCCAGCTCTTTCCTGAGTTTTTTGAGCGCTATTCCCATCTGGTTTTCTACGGTGTTCACAGAAATGTCCAGTATTTCTGAGATCTCCCGGTATTTTTTCCCCTCCACCCGGTTCAGGATAAAGATCTCGCGACATTTGGAAGGGAGTTTGTTTATGGCGGCCATGACAGTCTCTTCAATATCCTCGCCCGGGATAAGACCGGTATCCAGTTTTTCAAGGGCTGCAAGCTTTAATGCCTGTTCGGCCCTGTATTCAAGGTCTGCCTTCTGATGTCGCAGATAATCAATGCATCTGTTCTTTACCAGGGTATACAGGTAGGCAGACAGGCTGGTATGGATTTGCAGTATGCGGTGTTTTTCCCATAGGAACATGAAGACATTCTGGACAATGTTTTCAGCCGCTTCTTCTGACAGAACGTAAGTGCGTGCAAAACGGCACAGGCGGGAAAAGTAGGCAATGTAGATCCCGTCAAAACGCTCGCGCGTGATTTTTAACCCATTGTCACTTTCCGGGATCACCCGATTCATATTGAGCAATTTTCTGGATTCTCAATGCATGACGCCCTCCCAGGAATAGAGCATCCAGCCATGTTTTTACAATGCACCGGGCGTATTCCGGTGCAACGATTCTGGATCCAAGGGCCAGCACATTGGAATTATTGTGCTCACGTGAAAGGCGTGCCGAGAAAGGTTCGCTGCAGGCAGCAGCACGGATTCCCTTCACTTTATTGGCACTGATAGAGATGCCGATACCGGTTCCGCACAGGACAATGCCTCTGTCACATTCACCATGGGAAACAGCTTCTCCCACAGCTATGCCATAATCGGGGTAATCCACACTGTCCGGTCCTGTGGTACCAAAATCGCGTACCTGATAACCAAGACCGGCCAGGTATTCCTTAATATTCTCTTTCAATTGAAATGCAGCGTGGTCGCTTCCAAGGGCAATAACTTCCATGATCAATACTTTATCTTACAAATCTATAATAAAATTCGTAAATTAGCGGCATTATGAAAACTTACCGCATAGAGGCCCTGATTGTTGCAACAGCGCTGGTAATAACGGGGTTGTTGCTTAAACAGGGGATTGATGGTTTTTCCGGAAGGGACAGGACCGTCAACGTGAAAGGTTTATCGGAAATGGAAGTCCCGGCAGACAAAGTGACCTGGCCCCTTGTATACAAGGAGATTGGCAACAACCTGCAGGATCTCTACGTGAGGATAAACAGGAACAACAAAACACTGGTTGATTATCTAATATCCAACGGGATTTCAGAAGAAGAGATTGGGATAAACGCACCCGAGATCATTGACATGAGCGCCGAACGCTATAGTACCACACCTGCGCCATACCGATACAACGTTACCTCTGTCATCACCGTCAGCTCAAATAAGGTTGACCTGGTCAGAAAACTGATAGCAGACCAGGGCGAATTGCTCAAACAGGGAATTGCTATCACCGGTGGTGAATACCGCTACAATACGGTTTATTCCTTTACGGCTCTCAATGACATCAAACCGCAGATGATAGAAGAAGCAACGCGCAACGCGCGTGCTGCGGCCATGAAATTTGCCCAGGACTCGGGAAGTAAACTCGGCAAGATCAAAAATGCTTCACAAGGCCAGTTCACCATCAGCGACAGGGATGAGAATACCCCATACATCAAGAATGTACGTGTAGTTACAACAGTGAATTATTATTTGAAAGATTAAACCCATGAACCAAAAAGAAATTGTACAGACCAATTTTGCGCCGCCGGCCATAGGACCTTATTCACAGGCTGTTATAGCCGGAGGATTTCTATATATGTCAGGCCAACTAGGCATTGATGCTTCTACCGGATTGCTCGTTGAATCGGGCAGGGAAGAGCAGTTTGAACAAATCTTCAAAAATGTCGGTTTCATACTGGAAGCGGCAGGTTGCGGATTCAAGGATGTGGTCAAGTGCACTGGGTTTTTGACCGACATGAACGATTTTCCCTTGTTCAACAAGGTTTATTCCAGGTATTTCCAGGCACCTTATCCTGCACGGTCGGTTTTTGAAGTGTCTGCCCTTCCCAAAAAAGGCGCCTTCGCAGAATTGGAATTAATTGCCAAAATGGCTGATAATCTGTCATTATGACCGTTTAGTGCCTGTCTTTTCCGGTAGGTATATTTTTTGCTTAATTAATTGTTGAAAGAACAATCGAAGTTTAACAATTAATAATTCAAGGAGGATACAACTATGTTACCAGCATTAAGACGCACACAGAATTGGTGGCCTTCATTGTTCAACGAATTTTTGGACAATGACGGGTTTGTGAGATTTGTAGGAACAACTTCTCCCGCCATCAACGTTATTGAAAACGAAAAGGATTATCAGGTCGAGGTAGCCGCTCCGGGTATGACCAGGGAGGATTTCAGCATCCGGCTGGACCAGGAAAACCGTTTGATCATATCCCTGCAAAAGAAGTCAGAAGATTCCGGGAAAGATAAAAACGGCAAATACCTCAGGCGTGAATTTTCCTATTCGCACTTCGAACAGGCTTTCCTGCTGCCCGATGACATTCTTAAGGACAAGATAGGTGCTGCCATGGAAAACGGGGTTTTGAAAATAACCATTCCAAAAGACATGGAATCACCTACTGTGCCCAAAGAATACACGATCGAAATCAGGTAATTCAAAAGTCATATTACTGACTATAAATCTAAAAGAAGAGGGGAGCTTAGGTACGCCGGAGCTCCCCATTCTTTTGCTGGGCTGCACAGTCCGAGGTGGAACCTCAGCACGCCAACAGTCCGAGGTTCCACCTCTGTTTGGGGTTGGGGGGAGGGTAGTAAGTAACCAAAACAGCGAAAAGTCTATAACATACACATTAACAATAAGTTATAAAATATTATATAAAAACGTTACTTACCACCTCCCCCCACGAAATAAAAAATAATGATTGGTGCTGCTTCGCAGCGTAAAATAAGCGCCAAACGCGTTTGGCGCACCACATTGAAGACCACCGGGCGTTTACTTAAGCAGTAAAGCGCATAAATGCGACTGCCCGCACATGCAGCTGAAGCCCCGGCAAATGAAAAGTGCTTTATGGCCTGTTAGAGTATACGGTAGCATGTTGGATTATGCGGCAGCCTGTTGATGTGTAAGGCAGCTTGTTGGAGTATGCGGTACTCTCAGTTGATGAGCATGTACAATATCATGGTTAAGTAGTAGACGATCCCGCTGTCAAAATGATTGTTGTTCCACCTGATCAGGTTCACGTTGCCTCCCTTTTCAAGGAAGTTGTTGTACATCTTCTCTGCTGTTTCATAGAGGGCCATATTGTCATTCACCGTGTGGATTATGGTCATAGGGGCCTGGGGGTGCCCACCCTTCAATCATCGAGTGCAGCCTGAGACAGGAATCCACCTTGTTTAGGGAGGCATTTCTTTCCTGGGAAAGGGAAGCCCGATGGATTGAAAGTATTCGGCTGCCGCCAGGTGCCTGTCGTAAGCCACCTGTTCCGTATTGTCGGCAAAGAGAAAAGAATACTCCCTGTCGCTGCTGACCCCATAACCAATCAGACCTGGCACAATCACCGTATAACCGAAAAAACTCAGGATGCCTTCAAAAGTGATCATCAATTCACTGCCGGTTGTGGTTTTGTCAATTTTTGCCGAGGGAAAAAAATGGAGCATGCCCCTGGACGCTCTGTCCAGAGGTCTGAGGACGATCCCCGATGCCAGGCTTTCATGGCCGTTAGGATCTTTGGTCATATAGGATATGGCGGCACCGTGTACTTTACCCGTTGTATCGAGCAGACTCAGGAGTTGTTTAAGTTTTTCGCCGTATGTAATGTTGAAATTGGGATAAACGCTTATCAGGGAAGAAAGCAGATCGTTGAAAGTAAGGGTGTCTTGCGCCAAAACCTCCCTCAAATGCACGGGTTCCCGATGAGGCATATCCATATTCCTTTCACAGGAGACCAAAGAGCAACGATTCGAGTAAAATTGCGAATCCTTTTTTGTTTCATTATTCGCCTAAAGTACAAAAATCAAAACAGCTTTTTCAGTAATTCAGGAATTTCCACCGGGGTATTTTTTAATTGTCCGAGTTTATTCCTTCCTTCAGAAGTGAGTTCAAAGTACATCTTTCTCCGGTCTTGCGGACAAAGGGAACGGCTTATCCATTTTCTGGATTCTGCAGACCGGAGCACCTTGGAAGTGTGAGAAGCGGTAAACCCTGTTTTTTCAGCAATAGCCGAGGCAGAAAGACGTCCGGGGGCTTTCCCTTTTTCCTCCAGCAAACAGAGCACCATGGCTTCATTAAGGGAGAGGGAATGAACCCGGATAAGGCTTTTTTCAAATTCATTAAAAGCCATCAGGACGTCTTTCATCATACATATTGTATCCTTCATGCTGCCTGTCAGATAAACAAGTTCACATTAGCTTGTACAGCCCTGTTCATGTAGGTGGCAACACCCCCTATGGTCACATTGTCCATGAGCTCTTCTGCCTTGACACCCATAACGTCCATGGACATCTGACAGGCTATGAATTCCACCCCGTTTTCTATGGCCTGGCGACGCAGGTCTTCCAGGGAATCTATACCCCGGATTTTCATGATATGACGCATCATGATGCGCCCCATGCCAAACATGTTCATTTTTGACAATTTAAGGGCACCACTGTGCGAAGGCAACATCATCCCGAACATTTTTCCGAAAATATCTTTCTTCACGGCAGGTTTTTTGACTTTCTTGATGACATTAAGCCCCCAGAAAGTAAAGAATATGCTGACTTTTTCTCCCGTAGCAGCTGCTCCGTTTGCCAGAACAAAAGTCGCCAGCGCTTTATCCAGGTCGTCGCTGAACATGATGAGCGTTTTTCCTTTTCCGCCTTCCGGGGCTGCAGCTGCCTGAATTGCACGCTCTTTCTTTTCAACAACTGCGGTGAAAACTCCTTTGCTGTCTGACTGTTGAACAAGCACATTGCCCGTAGTCTGACACCATGCCTGAATATCACGAGCAAAACCAGGGTCGGTAGCCTGGATTTCCACCCTTTGCCCCGGCACTATGGAATCAATGCTGCTTTTTATCTTCATGATGGGACCGGGGCACTGCAGTCCTGTTGCATCTATTTTCAGGGTATTCACTTCAATGGTTGCTGCTTTTGCAGAGGTGGAGGCTTTTTTATTTGCCAGTGGATCTCCCGAGTCTGAGTAGGGTGCAGAGAAAGCCGGAGTGATGGGAATGGATTTTTTTCCCGATTCGGTTGCGGCTTCGTAGGTCTTATATCCTCCACTAAGGTTGTAAACGTTATTGAATCCATTTTGGATCAATATGTTGGATGCAAGATACCCTCTAAGCCCCACAGCACAGAATATATAAACCGGTTTGTCACGGGGAACCTCGTCCAGCCTGTTCCTGAGTTCATCTAAGGGAATATTTACAGATCCGGGAATGGTTCCCAGACTATTTTCAGCAACCGTGCGTACATCGAGTTTGGTCACTTCACCGGGTCCGGTTTTTTGCATTTTTCTCCAGTAGACCGGTTTCATTTTGCCGCATAATATATTGGATGCAACATAACCGGCAATGGCAACAGGATCTTTTGCCGATGAGTAAGGCGGGGCATAGGCATGTTCCAAGGTAATAAGATCGTATATGGTCCCTTGCTTTTTTACTACCTGTGCCAACAGATCAATACGCTTGTCAACCCCGTCATAGCCTACTATCTGCCCTCCATACAAATGCCCCGTTTCCGGATCGAAAGTAATTTTGGTACTCATTTGCAGGGCATTGGGATAGTACCCTGCATGAGAATTGGAATGTGTAGTGGAAGTTAGGTAGGGAATATTGAGCTGTTTGAGTTTTTTACCCGGGAGCCCGGTAGAAGCCACAGTCAGGTCAAATACCTTGGCTATTGAAGTGCCAATGGAACCTTCGTACTTTATACGGTTCCCGGAAACCATATTGTCTGCCACAATCCTGGCTTGCCTGTTGGCCGGTCCCGCCAGGTAATTGAGCCAGGGTTCGCCGCTTATTGAGTGGGGAAATTCTATGGCGTCCCCGATGGCATAAACATTTTCTGCCGAGGTCTGCAGGTATTCGTTCACGTGTATACCCCCTGTACGGCCCAGTGTGATTCCGGCCTGTTTTGCCAGGGTAGTCTCTGGTCTGACTCCGATGGAAAGAATAATAATATCTGCTTCCAGTTCGTTCCCGTTTTGAAGCTTGACCTTTATGGAGGGATCAGGTCCCGATACAGGGATGAATCCCTGCACTGCCTGATTCAGATGCAGATCAACATGTTTCTGGTAAAGATGCTGGTGCACCAGGCCGGCCATGGAGAAATCTATAGGAGTCATAACCTGTTCGGCCATTTCCACTATAGCTACATGAGCACCTGTTGCATGCAGGTTTTCTGCCATTTCCAGGCCTATGAAACCTGCCCCCACAACCACGGCTTTACGGATTGGACGGGAACGCATATATTCTTTTATTCGATCGGTATCTTCCACGTTCCTGATGGTAAAAATACCTTCCGATTCTATACCCGGCAGCGGAGGCTTCACCGGATAGGCTCCTGGGGATAGAAGCAGTTTGTCATAGCTTTCCCTGTATTCTTCTCCGGTTGCATTTCTAACAGTAACCAGTTGTTTTTCGGTGTCGATACCTATGACTTCCGAGTTAACCCTGACTTCCATATTATAACGCTTACCAAAGCTTTCGGGGGTCTGAACAAACAATTTTGCCCGGTCTTTGATCACATCACCAATATAATAAGGCAGACCGCAGTTCGCATAGGAAATGTACTGTCCTCTTTCAAACATGATGATTTCCGCCTTTTCATCGTTTCTTCTGATTCTTGCTGCGGTAGTCGCTCCACCTGCCACACCGCCTATGATAATATGTTTCATGCGTAAATATTTAGTAATTTTAAATATTAATTCCTGTTAATAATTGACAAAGGTAAATATTTCCTATGGAAAATAAAATAGTTTTCAGGATTTTGTTTGTTTTTTTTGCAATATTTCTCTCACGTTGCAAACAATTTGACCCGCCTGCTCCATACGGCCCTGTTCCGGGTGTGGAACAACTGGAATGGCAAAAGATGGAGTATTATATGTTTGTCCACTTTGGCCCAAATACTTTTACCGGGGTGGAATGGGGCAGCGGGAAAGAGGATCCGGCTGTTTTCAATCCCACGGCACTGGATTGCAGGCAATGGGCCCAAACAGCAAAAAATGCCGGCATGCAGGGTATTATCATCACGGCAAAGCACCACGACGGCTTTTGCCTCTGGCCCAGCCGCTACAGCACTCATTCTGTCCGGTATAGTCCCTGGCTTTCCGGCCAGGGCGATGTACTGGCGGAATTATCGGCTGCGTGCCGGGAATACGGTTTGAAATTCGGAGTTTATCTGTCTCCCTGGGACAGGAACAATCCCGCTTACGGCACACCGGAATACAACCAGCTTTTTGTAAACACGCTTGCAGAAGTGCTTGCTTCCTACGGACCCGTATTTGAGCAATGGTTTGACGGGGCCTGCGGGGACCTGGTATCTTCACCCTATGACTGGAACCTGTTCAACAGCACGGTTCTGGAATATCAGCCCAATGCAGTGATATTCAGCGATGTAGGACCCGGATGCCGTTGGGTGGGCAATGAAAGGGGGTTCGCCGGCGAAACAAATTGGTCCACCCTGGATACTGCCGGTTTTACCCCCGGAAGGAACGCTCCGCCTGTGGGTATTCTCAACTCGGGACAGCGCGGAGCCCCGTGTTGGATACCCGCCGAGGCCGACGTCTCCCTCCGGCCCGGGTGGTTTTACAGCCCCGGTACCGACAATGCCCTTAAGAGCGTTGAGGAACTGATGGATATCTATTTTGCATCGGTGGGCCGGAATGCCAACCTGTTGCTGAATGTTTCCCCGGACAGAAGAGGCCTTATTCCGGAAGGGGATTCACTGCGTCTGATGGAATTCAGACAGCGGCGGGACGAAGTCTTTTCCAGGAATCTTGCCCGTGGAGCCCGTGTAATTGCATCTTCTGTAAGGAATGAAGACTCGCGGAAATTCTGCCCTGAAAATGTAACAGACTCTGAATATGATACTTACTGGACTTTGGAAGAAGGAAAAACCACCGCATCACTGATCATTGATCTTGACAGGGAGGAAAACTTCTCGGTGCTTATGCTGCAGGAATATATTCCCCTGGGTCAGAGAATTGCGCGTTTTATCGTGGAATACTGGCATCTTGGTGAAAAACAGTGGCGTTTGCTGGCAGGGGGCACTACCATCGGGTATAAGCGTCTGTTGCGTTTTCCGGCCGTCACATCGGACAAAATAAGGATAAGTATCCTGGAAGCCGATGCGCCTCCGCTGATCAATACCATTGGAATTTTTTAAAAAAGTAGTACTTTTGATACCTAATGAATAAACTGGCAAAATATATCATCGCAGTTGCCGTACTGGCCATTATTGTCTTTATCGTATGGTATTTTCGAAGTGTTATCACCTATATCCTGGTTGCAGCGCTTCTGTCTTTGATGGGCAGGCCGCTGGTCAGGTTCTTGTCAGGAATAAGGATAAAAAAGTATCATATTCCTAAAACAGTATCTGCCATATTGGTCATGGGCCTGATGTTTGGCGTGTTGTTCCTTATATTTTATTTTATCACGCCCATGGTTGTCAGTATTGTATCCCGTCTGGATTCAGTAGGTTTTGAGGATGTCCCGGCTATGCTCTCAGGATTTCTTGCCCAGCTAAACGAACAGATACACACGCTTTTTCCGTCCATTACGCCATCAGTGTCTATTGAGTCCCTCATATGGAACGAGATAGACAAGTTTCTACATCCCGAATTCTTTACCAGGCTCTTTGGTTCGCTCGCGTCGTTCTTTGTGAATTTTGGCGTGGGTCTGTTTTCAGTTGCCTTCATAACGTTTTTTTTCCTGCGGGAAGAAAACATGTTTTCAAATATGCTGATGGCCATTGTACCTGTAAAATACGAAGAGAAGTTCTCAAACGCCATGAAATCGGTAAACGAGCTGTTACTCAGGTATTTTATAGGGATCTTGGTAGAGTTTTTCATCATGACCATAATCATATCTGCCGGACTTCATTTTATTACCCGCATTGAATACCAGCTGGCCCTTGTTCTGGGGCTGATTTTTGGCATTCTCAATATTGTTCCCTATGCAGGCCCGCTGATTGGCGGCACCATTGGAACTATTGTTGCTGTTGTAACCTCTTATGCCACTTCCGGTTATTCCAGCCTCTCGTTGTATGTTATTGCCTTGGTCTCCATATATGTGGGCTTCAATATGCTGGATACATATCTTATACAACCGCTGATTTATTCCAGCAGTATCAAAGCGCACCCCCTGGAGATTTTCCTGGTGATTCTTCTATCGGGGTACATAGGGGGTGCCGTAGGAATGCTGGTGGCCATACCGGCCTACACCGTAGTGCGTGTTTTTGCCAGCGAATTCCTGTCGCGTTTTAAAGTTGTACATAAATTGACCGCCAAATCACCTGACCATGGAACCTGAAACATCTCAGATACTGATTGCGTTAGCCCTGACACTTTTTGCCGGGCTGGCTACAGGCATAGGCTCACTGATCGCTTTTCTGGCGAAAAGGACAAATACCGGTTTTCTGTCTGTGTCGCTTGGGTTTTCAGCCGGGGTGATGATCTACATATCCTTCATGGAGCTGATTCCCGGGGCAGTTAAAATTTTGGCAGAATGGCAAGTAGTTGTGTCTTTTTTTGCAGGAATAGCGCTTATTGCCGTGATTGACTTTCTGATACCCAAAGATGAGAATCCCCACGAGATGCATCTGGCAGAGGATATGAACAAGAACAAGCATCTGAAAAGAATGGGTGTCATGACGGCTCTTGGTATTGCAATTCATAATTTTCCGGAGGGTATAGCAGTTTTTATGGCCGGCATGAACAGCCTCGATGTGGCCATACCCATTGCCCTGGCAATAGCCATTCATAACATACCGGAAGGAGTAGCCGTATCGGTGCCAATATACTATGCTACAGGCAGTCGCAGAAAAGCCTTCTGGTACTCCTTTCTTTCCGGCCTGGCTGAGCCTTTGGGCGCGTTGGTTGCAATTCTTATCCTCTTCCGTTTCTGGAGTCCGCTGCTGGAAGGGGTTGTGATGACAGCGGTTTCCGGAATCATGGTTTACATATCCATAGATGAACTGCTGCCCGGAGCAGAACGTTTCGGGAAACACCATCTTTCTATACTGGGCTTCATTGGAGGTATGGCCGTTATGGCGTTAAGCTTGCTGCTTATCTGATTTTTTTGATTATGAGCTACGGTGTACTGAACGAAATACCTCCTTTGTCCGACAAGGATTGCTTTCACGTTGTTGAACGTTATAAATCGGAATTCACCTTTCCGCTCCACCAGCACAGAGAGTATGAGATCAATTTCATAGAACACGGCAAGGGACTGAAAAGAACCGTTGGAGATTGCATAGAATTTACTGATGATTACGATCTGATACTCATTTCCGGGGATAGCCTGGAACATGTCTGGGAGCAGGGCAACTGCAAATCACCCGTTATCCGTGAAATTACCATCCAGTTTTCCCCCGATCTTTTGCCTTCACGCCTGCTGGAAAAAAACCAGTTCAATTCCATTCGCAAAATGTTGATCAAGGCCGAGCACGGACTTGCTTTTCCCTTGGAAACCATCATGAAGGTATACAACCTTATTGACACCATTGCCAGGGAAGTCAAAGGTTTTGAACAATTCATCAGGCTGCTTAAACTGTTGTACGAACTTTCCCTGTCCGGAAGCAGCCGGAGCCTGGCAAGCAGTTCTTTTGCACATGCCGAGAGAAACACCGAAAGCCGGCGGGTAAGTAAAGTAAAGGACTTCATAAATCAGAATTATACCAAAAAACTCAGTCTGGACATTCTTTCAGAAATGGTAGGTATGTCTCCGGTAGCCTTTAGCCGCTTTTTCAAGTTGCGAACAGGCAAGACGCTTTCTGAATACATCATTGACATCCGTTTGGGTTACGCATCACGGCTGCTTGTTGATTCCAACAAAACAATCTCTGAGATCTGCTTTGAGTGCGGTTTCAACAACCTCTCCAATTTTAACCGGATCTTCCGAAAAAAGAAGAATATGACCCCTAAGCAATTCAGGGCCCATTACCGGAAGAGCAAATCAACGATATAATGGATAGTGCAGGCAAGGTCAGCATAATTGCCTCTCCTGTTGTGCTTATTTTTTGAAAACCTTAAAAGTGTGGGGTTCCAGTGTAATGGAAAACTTATTTGATTCTATGGAATATACTTTATTTTCTGTCAATTCCGTAATATTTCCCTGCCCGCCGGTAAGTGCTACATAGACAGTAACCGGTTCATCCAGAAAAGATTCCACAATGAAAGTTCCATTATCGTAAACAAACAAACCAACCATGGAAGGGCCTTCAATACGGATGTCCAGGTCCTTGCTCATGATAAGCCGGATCATGTTCAGGGCTTTGTCAGGATATGCATAAAGGTCTGCAAAAGAGTCGGGGATGGTAAGTATGTACATGTTTCCTTTGGCATAAGCACATCTGAGCAGTATGGGATAACCGATTACCCCTTTTGTAAGGGGATTACCCGCAGAAACAACCTCCCATGAATCATTGGTCAGGTAATGCACCTGCGGAATGAGTAGCGGCCTGGTACTCTTGCCGTGCCATCCAAAATCGTCGATAAGTGCTTTCAGGTCGGAGCATCGGACCTCGGCAATCGTGGCGATCTGATCCGGGATGGCTTTTACCAGGCCTGTAGTAACAACAACGTCGCCCCCACGCAGGAGTTGCTCCCGGATTTTACTGGCAATTAAAGGATCAGATTTTGCCTGTTCCGTCAGCAGGACCACTTTCCTGTCGACAGGGAAATAGGGGAGCATGTCCATGGGCAGACCTATCATACCCAGGTAATTCTGCAGGAAATCTTCTCCTGTGGCGTGGAATGGTTTGTACGAAGCGATGCCTTTTGGTTTGCCCAGCTCTCCCAGAAACTGATCTGTAAGGAGGAAGGTTTCTGTTGCTGTTTTACCCAGCTCGGGCTGACGGAGCAGCTGGTTGTAGGCGAAAAGGGTAATTTCAGGTGCTTTGGCAAAAAGGGTAAGCCATAGTTGTTCTGCATACCGGTACAGTCCCATATGGGAACCGCCACTATCCACCCAGCCTCCGAAATTGTATCCCGGTCGCAGATTATCCAGGTATCTGAAAACATTATAACTTAAATAGTTCTGCAGGTGTTGAGCAGAAGAAGGGTCCCTCGTTTCTGTTCCGGTCCACACCCCGTCAAATAAAGCAGGGCCGTGTTCCAGGTCAAATCCAAGACCCTGGAAATGATCGTACCAGTTGGGATACTTGATGATCACGCGGACATTGGGATTGACTTTGCGTGCCGGATCAAGAATAAGGCTTTTACCTGCCTCGGTCATCAGTTTCAGACGGTATTGTGTCCAGCTCATGCCGCCTTTGGCCTCGATACAAAGGGGGCATTTACAACTGGTAAAAAAGAAATCATCCAGGATAAAATCATCAAAGTAGCGGGCTGTGTGTTCAGCAATTTCCTGCACTTTTTTACGGTGTTCCGGGTTGGTATAACAAAAAGTCTCGAAACTGTTTGATTCATCAATGGTATAGGTTATGCCGCCGCCTACTTCCATTCCTTTTTCCCTGAAAAAGCGAATGGCTTTACGCAGGGTGGCATCCGGAACAATCAGCAGGTCGCGGTGTGTTTCCAGGTAGATCTTGTCGGGTTGAACCTGCGCAGAAATGATCCTCCAGGTGGAATCCAGCCAGTGGCTGTCTTTCATTTTCTCCACTTCATAGGCGCGCGTATAGACAGATACCTTGAAATTCTTATAATGTTGTGCCCCTGCCTGAATTAAAAACGACAGGCACAACAATGACAGTATAATTTTCTTCATGGTAAAGCGGTATTAAAATTTTTTGATTATCTGCGGATCTCGACCTTGTCTCTTTGTCCTGTAGTCAGGGCCTTTTCAACCTCTTTAAGATCCCAGTCCACCTTCTCTGTGATAAACTCGGGAACATTATACGAAAATAAGTTCATGGTGTAAAATTCCAGGGGTTTTTTCTGTGGCAAAAGGAAAGGCTTGGTGATGTTCCCCTCTTTATCAATACTTGCAAAAAAAGGTCTTGTATAGAGTCCGTCCAGGCGCCGGCTGCTAAAGACAAACCAGGTGCCTTCTGACGACCAGCTGTGGTAACTTTCCACATCGTCGCTGTTCACTTCTTTCATTTCCCGAAGCGATCCATCTTCCAGATCATAGAGCCACAAATCTGCTTCTTTGTGCCAAATGGAGAAGTTGCCATAATCAGACAGGGTAAACATGATGTATCTTCCATCCGGTGATGGTCTGGCGAAGGATATGCTTTTACCCATGGCAGCGGCATGTATCAGGGTGTCAACATGATCGCCAAACGTTCCGCTCTGGGGATCGAAGGCGATAGCACACAGGTCGTAGCGGATCCTGTCGTAACCTTCAGGAATGTTCTGATATTGGGAGGAGCTGAAATACAAGGTTTTGCCATCAGGCGAAAATGAAGGGAAAGTTTCAAAGGCATCTGTCCGGAGCAGATCGTGGGTCAGGAGTTGTTTGCTTTGCGGATGGTAAACCACTATATCCGATGCCAAATCGATGACTTCTATGCGATGGTCCCTAATGGAATGGAAAGCCTGGATGGTCTGGTTGACCGAATAAACGACATACTCTCCCGAAGGATGCCAGTATGGATATACGCAATTACCCCCGGTTTCTTCTGTTTTGGTATTCAACATTTCTATTTTGTCACCTGTTTTAAGAATAGTTCCTCCCAGTTCGCCCCGGATGTGGATGCTTATCTTATCAGGATGATTTCCATAAAAAGAATGACAATTCATACAATTACCCGGAATAAGCGTGTTTTCCAGCAGGGGTGTTTCCCGGAAAGAAGAAAGGTCACGCTGGTAGATACCCATCTTGCTGTACACCTCATAGCCGGGGGCGACCAGGCGGTAAACCAGGTAATCGTTTATGGGGACAGGACTTACGTAAATGGGAAAAGGAGCATACCTGATCCAGCCTTTATCCTTGTACTTGGCCTGAACGGTAATTTTTATCCCTGATCCGGTACTGGATCCGATCAGATTTTTCCAGGCTGACTTTCCAAAGATGACGACTTTCCCGGTTTTTATCCGGACTGCTTTACCGTCTGCACCTTCTGCAATCACCAGCACCTGTATAGCATTGCCGCTCATCTGGAAATGCATGGGAGCTATGTTGCAGGGGACAGTCACTCCGCAATAGTCGGGGTAAATAGGCGGGTACCCGGGCAGGAGTTCCGCGTTGGAAATATCTGCGGCACAACTGCTGCAAAGCAGAAGGGCTGCTAAAGCAGGAATGATCAGTTTCTTTTTCATTATCTAAAGTGTAAGTAATACCAATATGTGCCCGAGTAATTCTTCTTGAGAACTTCTTCGGGATCGGATGAATTCAGATACAGGTTCTGATAGGCTGCCAAATTACGCATGACATCTTCGCTTATTGGATAAGGCACGGTGCGAAAGGGATCCTCATGGTTCATTGACCAGTGGTAAAGTAAGGCTTCCTGGTAACTGTACGGCAATCGTGCGTAATGCAGTTCCATGCCCAGGGGAAAATATTGTACAAAACGCTCCAGGTCTTTTGTCAGCAGGCAATAGGCCAGCAGATATTCGTATGCCATATAATGGGTCAGGTCCTGCTGCAGGAGAATACCCAGCATCATATCTTTTTCCTGTTCCGAATCAAAAAAATCGGTTTTGGTACGGTGTTTTCTAAGATTTCCCCATTCCGGATGCCCGTCTATGAGCGCTTCGTCTTCCAGGAAGGGTGTCACATAGTTGGCCCAGGCCTTGTAAAACAAAGTGTTGTTAAGGATATTGAGGTACTTGAGAGCCACCTGGTACTGTCCGTTGATCAGGTTTGTTTCGGCCAGCCTTTTGAGGGCTCGTCCGCTTTTCCAGTAATTGGGCAACGACTCCATGGCTTCAAAGGCAAATCTCTGGGCTGTATTGATGAATCCCAGGTGGTAATAGACCTCGCCTGTAACCATAGGTATGGTGAAATCCCTTGCGAAGGTGGGTATAAGCCCTTCCGGACCATTCTGGTAATAGCGGAACATATTGTCGGACATCATGCCGCTCTTGCACAGGGAAAGGTTCAGACAGGCAACAGAAAGCGGTGATGACGGGGTATTACGGTCGGCCCTGGCTATAGCCTTGTCCCATTGCTGCATTCTCACATAATGGTCATAGGCCATAATATCTTCCTTGGCCGTGTCGGTGTTGATGACAATCATATAAGTACCCATGCACACAATGACAAGTGATGTGATGACCCGGGTCATGGTCTGGTTTTGTGGTTTTTTGAAAACGGACGGCAGCACAAGACGGGAAAGGGGAATGATCAGGCAGAAAAGCCACATGACCCAGACCCACGCAGGATAGGATTTTGGGAAACGAAAAAAATCCGTTCCATAAACCAGCCGGGCAAAAGGATATTGAGGCTGCATCATTTTGGCTGTAAAAAAGCACAATCCCAGCATGAGCAAGATAAGAGCTGTAGCCGTAATGCGTCCTCTGGCAGAACGATCCTTGAACCATTCTAAGGTTAGGCAGCCTAACGCGAAAATTATTACTGATCCCCCTGCTATCCAATAAATTACAGGTATAGCAAAAAGAACATACAGCTTTCGGAAGGAGGTTTTGCTGATGTGGAAATACAACAGCCACACACACAGTGCCACAAGAATGGAAACTACGCCCCCGGTCAGGAAATTTTCATTGCACAGCAGTATCCAGTAAAAAACGGATGGTATATAGGACAGGGCTAGCCATGCCCGTGCGGGGCTTATTTTATGGGAGATGGTCTGTATAAGCCATTGCATGGCCGTCAGCAACAGGGCAATAATGGCCGCTCCCGTCCATGAAAACAGGAAAAATTGTGTCAGAAAAGTACCCAGATAATCAGATATTCCTCCAGGTTTTGCAGCCATTTCAAGAAAAAAGGCAGGAGTAGTCAGAAAAAGCTGGAATTGTTCCTGGTAATGCACATGGTGCGGGTACACCAGTCCAAAATAAAGGAAAACGCATAGTCCAAAAACAAAGGGCAGCGACTTCTCAAGAGAATTAAAAAATTTATTCATGATCTACGCTTTGTTTGATACTGACCCTTTCTGCCGGCACTTTGAAATAGAGGTGCTCTATGTCTGATGCGCCAAAAGGCAGCTTACCCCGTGACAGTTCGGGGATATTGTATGACTTAAGTGTATTGTGATACCTTTGCGGATCTTTTTGGGGCAGCACAAAGGGTTTGTGTGCTTTTCCCCGAAGGTCCACATAACAAAAATACGGTTTTCCGTATAGTCCGTCATCGCGTTTACTGGCAAAGACAAACCAGCGGCTGTTGGAAGACCAGCTGTGGTACGTATCGGAATAAGGTGAATTAACCTCTTCCAGCTTGTCTGTTTCTCCTGAGTGCAGGTCCAGCAGCCACAGATCTGTTTCCTGGTGCCATATGGGGAAGGTCCCGTAATGGGCCATGGAAAAGAGCAGGTATCTGCCATCCGGGGATGTTTTGGGGTGGCATACAGACAACCCCATGGCCGAGGCCCTGACCACGGTATCCACCTTGTTACCCCAGGTTCCCGTTGCCGGATCAAAAGGTATCTTCAGCAAATCATACCTCAGGTGGTAAATACTGTCGGGAACCGTAATCCGGGGTGCATTGCAGTAATAAACCGCATCGCCTGATGCCGAAAACACCGGAAACGTCCTAAAATCATGGGGAAAGTCTTCGGGAAACGGGATCACCTGATTCAGGTCCAGATCCACAACCACCAGGTCAGATCCGCTGTCATAAACCTCCAAACGTTCTCCTTTTTTTGTGTGGAAACCGGGAAGCACCAGGTTGGTTGAATATACGGCATAGCGACCGGAAGGGTGAAAATTGCCATAGACAACACCGGATAGCATTCCCTGGGTAAAGAGGTCAATTTTCCTGAGCACACCGTTACGGTTCAGAACAGTACCCCCGCCCGGGCCACGCAGGTGGAAAAACGACAAACCGGGATCCTGGTTGCCATAGGTGTGGCAATTCATGCAATTGTTCCCGGTAAGCTGGTTGTCTGCTATAATCCTTTCACGAAACGACTCACTGTGCCTTTCGGCCAGTTGAATGGTTTTCCACACTTCATATCCCGGCTCTATCAGGCGGTAACTCAGGAAGGGATCTATGCTGTCCCTGGTAACGTGCCATGGAAAAGGAAGGTATTGGTGCCACTGTCCCTGCATTTTGGCCAGTAGAGAGACCGTTATGTCTTCTTCAAGGGTAACAGCCTTGTCCAGCAACGTGCGCCATTTACGCATAGGTATGCGGATTTTTCCCCGTCCCTTAAGGTTGATGCTCATTGCACCAACCGACAGATTTACCCTTAGCCCGCTTGCGTCGCTAACCATGAAATTCAAAGGGGCTATGTTTACCGGGATGGTAACACCGGCATAATCCGGATAAATGGGTGGCAGAATTTGTTCTGTGATGAATCCCCGGGACCTCCCGCAGGCGGTAAGGATTAACAAGACAATGAAACTATGTATCTTTAGCAGGTTCTTCATCTATTGGATTAATGCAAAATGATAATAAAACCAGAATGTGTTCCCATAACGTTCCTGCAGGGGGGCAGAAAGACCCCCTGCTTCTTCATAAGTCCTGGTATAGTCCATGAAATCACCTATTACAGAAGTAGTCATGTTGTATTTTTTTAGTACCTCGTTGTCGGCTTTTTCCTGGAAAAGTGAAACAATAAGGGCCTGGGCATATACCCCGGGTATTCTTTCATGAGCATGGTGGAACCATTTATCGTATGCTTGCCGGAAGGATGGTATATCCTTGTTTAAGATATGGTAACAAAGCAGGTAATCCAGGGCCATTTTGTTCTCCGGATTGCTCTGCAGCAGAATTTCCAGGGAGGTGATGTAATCATCTGCAAGCCTTATAGTATCTACGGAAGGGATCTTTTCCCTGAGCGGGATATTCTCCACGGTTTGCAGTTCCCGTGACTTTACAGCCCACTTTCTGTAAAACAAGGTTTTTTCCAGCAGCCCCAGGTATTTACCGGCAGCCGGTGCGTCGCCAATGGCGATGTGAATCCCGGCCAGTCTTTTTACCAGGCGTGAGCTTCTGTGGCAGGGCGAAAAGATCATGCCCAGCATGGCGGCATGTTGTGCCATGTTCAGGTCTCCCAGGTAAAAAAACACTTCATTGGCAAAGGTGATCATCAGCGGGGTGGATTGTGGGGTAGCCGGCAGAAAAAGTCCGGCCGGTCCCGGCTGGTAAAAATGAAACAGCCATTCTCCCATCAGATTAGTTTGTGAAAGTGCCAGGTTGGTGTAATAAGAAGCAATCCTGTTCTGCATTGCGTATTCACGGGACAGGAGCAACACCCTGCTCCAGTTTCCCTGCTGGCTTTCATAATCCAGTTCGAGAATCTTTTTCCAGGTCATGTCCACGTTTACTGTAAGCGGTTTCCTGATCGGGTATCTGTATGCCTGCACCGGAGATAACAGGAAAAGTGTGCGCACCAGCAAAGGCATCGCCAGAGAGCAGACAGCCGGCAAAATCAGGAAGTACCGGTGCAGGCCTTTGCGCAGGATCCCGCCAATGAGCCAACCTACTGTAAAAAGGATGATGCCGTGTCCGGCCAGCAGGTACAGTATGGCAGCTGTAGGAAAGGCCAGCCAAAAATAAAGGGAATTGGAACGCAACCGCATAAAGGCGATCAGGGTGACCAGGGCAAGCAGGGTAGAGAACGTGCTGCTCAGAGGATAATGCAACCCGCAATGGAAAAGAAATTCAATGATAACCGGTGCAGCTGCTAAAAGGGAGGGGAACGGGGAACGTATCCCAAATTTTTGGAACACCCGTCTGAACAACAGCCATTCTGCCAGCAGTGATGCAGTTATTATGAGAGCACTGCCGGCCGGGTGTATGTAAAACTGGGTAAGCAGGTCACCTGCGTAACAGGACAGCCAGGCCGGTTTGGCAAGGTAAGTCAGGAAATATTCTTCAGAATGAAGGAAAAGGATCATTTGTTCCTTCAGCAAGTTGTGGTATGGATAATGAAGCAGAAAGAACAAAAAACATGCGGCGGCAACTATACCGGCCATCAGAATTGTTACTACTGTTCCTTTACGCATGATTAATCCAAATAGACAGACTTATTGACCGGCTCCAGTCATATCGTTCACAAAGCGGCCTACTGCAGTTCCCTGGTTCTGATCAATAAATTCACGATTGAACTGTTTAAAGTCGGCCTGAACTTTTTCCCATTGTTCCATGATACGTGCAGCGGTTTGCTGGTCCATTCCGGCCTGATTCATTCTTTTTAGCAGGTTCATGGTCTGGTCTGCCTGCATCTTGACTTCTTTCCAGGATTGCAGCTTTTCGTTTTGAGGTGTGCCTCCGGCAGCGCTAACCGTATCCAGTCGCACCCAAATATCGCCGGGTTCAACCACAACCAGAAGTTCCTGGATATCCAGCCGGAGCAAGTGGCGCATGCGTATGATCTTCACCTGTGCCGAGTCGGCTTTTCCGGTAAAAACAAATGACTTCTCTTTTACCTGTACAGAATCAATGACACGGGGCATAACGCCATCCAATGGGACAAGAAACACATATTCTCCATCATACTTTTCATCCTCAAATGTGCCGTTGATCACATAAGTTCTGCTTTCTGAACAGGACAAAAGCACCAGACTTAATAAGGGTAATAATAAGATTCTTTTCATGATTACAAATATAGCAAAAAAGGGTGGCCCCTGCGAGTCACCCTTTTTTCAGTCTAAGTCAGGTTATTTCTTCTTGAACATCCAGAACCAGGCAGTGCCCCAGGAACCGACACCAGGTTCGGGATAGGACAATACCATATTGTTTTCTGTAAGTTTGAGGATGTCATAGTTGTTAACCGGAGCACCGCCTTCGTTAGGGGATTTTCCACAGAGAACAGTGACGTTCTTGGTGTTCAATTTCCCCTTTGCCCATACGTTGCCACCGTCATCCAGGGTGATCTTGGACATATCAAAGGTAAAAGATCCCTGAACTGTGGAACCATCGTTGAAGTTCTTGATCAGGCGGGCACCTGCAATGGTAAATGTCATGCTGGCACCGGCACCCTCCCCGGGAGCCTGGCCGTTGATGTCGCCCAGAGAGACAACCCACCAGCAGGGGGCTGCGCAACCTTTATAACCGCCGTTACCCCAAACACCGGGTCCGGTAACATTGTCCCATTCCCAGGTCTTTTCTCCGGTTGCTCCGCAGAAAAGAGCCCATTCTGGTTCCACGTCATACAATGCATCAACCTGTACGGTCAATGTTTTTGTAATCTTTGTACCGTCTGCGTTCAGGCCGGTGAAAATGATGTCGTTGGGTCCTTTCATCATCACCTTGACAGTTCCTTTGGTTCCCACGAACAGGCCAACGCCAAAGTCCCAGGATGAGAGGCAGGCGTTGCCATCGCTGTTCAGGTCAATGTAGTTGGAGTTTTTACCGTCCCTCACCTGCGGAACCGCAGAGATATTGAGCTGGCTTTCCGTTATTCCGCCCTTGAGTTCCTGTCTGATCTCGACGGGCTGACAAGCAGAAAGAAGTACAAAAACGGCAAAAATCGCAAGGATTAAACTTTTTTTCATATCATAAGTTTTTTTAATCGTTTAAAATACTAGTTCCAGCTTCCGAACACGGCATCTGTGCCCCAGCCCGGGTTCTGTTTTAACACACCATCGGAAAGGTCCACTTCAGAAGAGGGAATAGGCAGGAATCCGCGGGTTGCCTGGTAACGGGCAGAGTAGCCGGCTCCCTGGTCTTTCATAACGTTTTGTACACCACGGTTCCAGATCGTTTGACCCAGCTGTCCGGTTAGGGCACTGATGGCATAATTGTCACCCCAGCGCCTCATATCTCCCCAGCGAAGGCCTTCAAAGGCAAGTTCAAACCGGCGTTCCTTTTGAAGGGCCGGGAATGAATAGCTTACGGCAGGCAGGCCTGCACGGGCACGAACCTGATTTATGCCGTTGGCTGTTTCGGTCAATTCGGAATGCATAAGCAATACATCGGCAAACCGGATCAGGATAACGTCGGTTTCGTGTGCAAGCTGGAAGTCGTCCGATTCTCCGTCACCATAGTACTCGGTAGAAGAGGTAAAGCTGTTATACAGCGTTTTTATGCTGCCGTCCGGTTCGTATTCCTTGGCTCCGGTGATGGCAATCACTTTCTTCTGCCAGTAAGTGGTTTCTTCCATCAGAGCGTCTGCCCCATAGACATAGTTTGGTCTGTCTGCAGCAGCCAGAATGGATCCCTTGCGGCGCTTGTCTGTGGGTTCCTGTGTGGCCCAGTCATCCCAGAGCTTGGGATTAACCGTTCCGGCACCCCATCCCTGTCCGAAAGGAAATAGGTTCTTATACTGATCACTGGTCCCTGCATTGCGGATGGCAAAGAAAAGCAGGTACTGGTTAGAATAGCCTACTGTGGTACTCCAGCTGGCCAGGTGCGAACATTTGATGGCAAAAACAGTTTCGGGATTGCTTCCGTCCTTGAGCCAGTACTCGCCCTTACTTTTAAGATCTGCTACATAATCGTAGTCTTTAGCACTCAGAGAGTTGCTATAGGGCCATAACCTGCGGAAATCATTGGCAAGGGAGTGGCCGCTATTGGCGATACAATCTTCCAGGCCGGCTATCACCTCTGCTTTTGTAACAGATCCTGAAATTTTGAACTCTTCGTCCATCATGGGCAGTTCTGTCTTGCCGTAGAATCCGGTGTAGAAGAGGAAGACGCGGGCCAGCAGGGCCTGTGCAGCCCAGCGTGTGGCATGGCCTTCTCCGGAGACGGTGGCATTCCATTTATCGTTAGGCATGATATCGGAAGCCTTCTTCAGGTCGGCTGCTATGAATGCGAAAATCTCTTCCTGGGTTGACTGGGCCGGATACTCGGCAACTTCGGATACGCTTTGAGGAACCTGGGTGATCAGGGGAACATCCCCGAACATTTGCACCAGTTCAAAATAGAACAGGGCTCTGAGGAACAGGGTTTCTCCCATTAGCTGGTTACGCAGTTTCTCGTCTTCCACCTTATCCAGGTTTGCAATGGCCATATTGGCGCGACTGATTCCGGAATACCTGTCTGACCAGAAACTGTTGTATTGGTTCAGGTCTACGTACATCAGGTGTTCCAGACTGGTCCAGTGCTTGTCGTTCTCACCGCCACCTGCGAACATGTCGTCTGACAGGAGCTGAGCTGCAAAATAGTAGGAGTTTCCACAGTTTGCAAGCACCCTGTTGAGGGTGGCGTACACCCCGGTAACCATCTGGATGGCATCGTCTGCCGTTTTCGGATAGTTACCGGTGTTTTTCTTGGTGTAACTCTCCGTGTCAAGGAAAGCTTCACAACTCGAAAACAGCAGGGCAGCTAGTGCTATGAATAATATCTTTTTCATACTGTATTACAATTAAAATTTAAGATTTAAACCTACCATATACGTACGGGGTGCAGGGTAGTAACCAAGGTCGATTCCCTGTACCCAGCCCTGATCATATCCGTATCCGATCTCGGGATCGAGTCCGGAATAATTGGTAAAGGTGTAAAGGTTCTGCGCAGAAACATACAAACGGAGCTGCCCGAAAGGCAATTTGCGGAAAGCCTGTTTGAAATCGTACCCGATCTGGATATTCTGGATCTTCACATAGTCTCCTTTTTCAATATAAATATCGGAGATATTCTGCCAGTTGAGGTTGCTTCCTGTGGTCAGGCGGGGCAACTTGTTGGAAGTGCCTTCACCCGTCCAGCGTCCGAAAATGTCGGTGGTGAAGTTTTGCAGGGGAGAGTCGGCAAATGAACGGTAGGATTTTGCAATCTCCTGTCCAAAGGCACCTGAACCGGTAATACTGAAGTCCAGTCCTTTCCATGCAAAATACAAATTGAATCCCAGCAGGAAGTCGGGATGTCCGCTGCCAAGCATGGTGCGGTCATCTTCGGTAATCTTGCCGTCGCCGTCGCTGTCAACAAAGATCAGGTCTCCGGGTTTGGCTCCGTCGTATTTGGCAGCCGTGTTGTTTACCTGGTCCCAGTTCTGGAATACGCCGGCAGTCTTGTATCCGTAGAAATATCCAAGGGGATAGCCAACCTGGGCACGGTAC
>MWDM01000001.1 GCA_002070565.1 Bacteroidetes bacterium ADurb.Bin139 | reverse complement strand
AATGAGCTGTGCACGCAAAATCCCGGGCGGGCCCGGGATAATGACTACCAGTAGTAATATGATGGCTTTGAACTTATTCACCTTATTATCATTATAATACTATACAATGCCGGTCATCGGATAACTGTTCCTCCTAATTCACTCGATCTGATTACAAAATTTAACTGGTTTATATTCAGGAATCCCAGTTCCTGAATACTATTGATCATACCCAGGTTCTCTGAATCGGCGAAAAACTCCAACTGTTGGGTATCCATGACAACGTTCAGGGAAAGATCATCCATGTTCAAAAAAACACCCATTTCCTGGGAACTTTCAAAGGCAGCTGTTCCAATATAGCCGAGCTCACTCATATTATCGAGCATTGAATTCAACCCGGGATTGTCCAGGAGAAAATGGTTGCCAATGTTTTCGGAATTAAGGATAATTATTCCCATGGGATCAATATCGTATAAAGCTATCCCCAGCTTCTGGGCATCTTCTACAATGATACCCTGCAGGTCTGAGGCAAAAGATCCCTGTATCTGTTCTGTGAATATTTTTTTCTTTTCAAAATATTTCAACACCACTTTGTCATTCAGGGCTAAGGCGTTGGTTATCTGCTCCATGGTCAGTACGGTGTGTACAGAAGCCAATGTGGCATCGGTATCTTTTCCCTGCGTGGCAAGGTAACTGCCCAGGTTGTCTGTCAGGTCCAGAACCGATTGTTTCCGGTAACTGATCTGGGAAATCACATTGTTGGCCTGTACTATGGTATTGCGCATCATTACCGGATGCACCTCTGCAGGGTTTGTGACCACAGCTATGGCCTGCAGCAGATCCAGCCGGGCATTTTCCAGGAACGTGGCGTATCGTGCCACTTGCTGCAACAGCAACCCGGCATATTCCTTATAGGCATCCTGGTTTTCCAGGGCATCAAGGGCATACCGGATCTTTTCTTCCTGGGACACGGCACTCACATAATAATAATTGAAATAGGTGGAAATTGCCTTGAGTATGAGCGTGTCGGTAACCAGGTCGTTCTTCAGTTCAAGATCTGCCTCTGTAACCTTAACGTTCTTGTAATTCTGCACCCTGCCTATGGTTCCGGCAAGCTGTGTGTTATCGGTTTTTGGAAAATCGACAAGTATCCCCACCAAAAAACCAGCAGTAAGAGACACAAGAACGACCAGAACCAATACAATCGAGGATTTGTTTGTTGTTTTCATTATCGTGTGTGTTTGTAGTTTTCTTTAATAAGTAATCAATGGTTATCAAAAAGTTGGTGGAAATTTCATCTGGAAGGCTTTTTTCCCTTCCAAAGAAAAGGTAAGGGTAGAACGATCGGGAGGGTCGGTCAGTGCAAAGACCGTGTTGCCCTTACAAATATACGATAATTTATAGTCCTGATTCTCAACTTTAAAGGCCATACCATCAGAATCAATAATTTTCAGCCAATTATCGGTCATAAATGTTCCTGCAGGGGTGAATTCTACTGCAACGGTATCTGCAGAAAAAACAGATACCCAGTAGATTAGCAAACCGGTCTTTTGATGTTGCCGTACCTCAACGTCAATTTTTTTATCGCTGTATTTCCAGGATGAAGGTTCCTGACGGACCATGGTTCCTGTGAGCTGGTCCTGTGAAAGGGTCCTCAGGGAGGGAATAAGATACGGGGCGGCCAGAACACCCAATACGAAAAACAGAAGAAGGGAGGCGGCAAAAGCATAAATTTTTGACTTCCCTGAAAACAATCTGCGGACAACTGTCTTGCTGCGAACAACTGTCTTGCCCTCTATTCTGTGCATGACCCGTTTTGTAATATCCACAGGGGGAATCCGGGCGGCACTGTTATTGATTTCCTGATGCACATCCAGCAACTTCCTGTAAAGGTCCACAGCCTGGGGCGAGGCTTGAAGAAGGGCCGCAAACCGGTCTTCTTCCCGGCTGGTGAGCGTTCCGTCCACTTTGTTCTGTATGAGTAATATGTCTTTTTCAGTCAACATATTTCAGGTTTTTTTCAAGCTTTTCCTTTAACAACATCCGGGCGTCGAACAACCGGGATTTTATGGTTTTTTCCGGGAGATCCAGCGTTTCGGAAATTTCGGCATAGGATAGCCCAGTAAAATACTTTAGCAGGATCACGGTCTTGTATTTCTGGTCAAGTTCGTTTACCGCCCTGTCAACCAAAATGCTTTTGGTGACTAAATCAAACGGTTGCCCTTCCTGGGTCACTTTCTCACGTTCCCGCGCAGGGATCTGTTCCGGTTCCACACAGGGCTTTCTGTTGCGCAGGTACAACAACGCCCTGTTGATGGCCATCCTGTAGATCCAGCTGAAGAACTTATACCGGGGGTCATACTGTGGCAGCGATTCGTAAGCTTTCACAAAAACATCCTGTGTCAGTTCCATTGCCTCTTCGTGGTTGTTTACAATTTTGAATATAACCCTAAAGACAGGGTTCTGGTATCGTTCCACCAACAACCCGTACTGCGCGGTGTGACCTTCAATGATTGTCCGGATTAATGCTGCTTCATCTTTTATCATGCCCGGACCATCTTCACTGTTATAAATAGTCTTCAACTGGCAGAAAGTTGGTTAAGTTTCCAGATATCGCGGTAATTCATCCTGATCAGGGGAGAAAGTGACAGCTCTCCCACCGGTCCTATCGTTTTGCGCAAGGCTTTTAACTCGGCAAGTTTCCCGGCAATCCCCTCCTCTGCCGGAAGGGGAAGGCCACTCTCGCGCAGCATGATGTTTCTTTTGGCCTTGAGTGATAAATCAAGGTAAAGCTGCAGGTAACAGTACATATCCAGAACTACTTCCCCGGCAAAACGGTCTTTGAGTGAACCCAGGTATTCTCCGGCCCGGGTGGCCGAGAACCTTCCCTGGCGTATCATTTTAAGCATTTCCACCTCGCTGCTCAGTTCCAGTTCCATCCAGTCGCGGAGCAGGGCTTCGTTATAGCGGAAGATAAGCACAAACAGTAATGGCAGTAAAATGATAATCACAAGCGTCTGAATGACAGGATGAATGTAAAAATGATTGAACAGTGAATGGATCACGTAGGCCAGGCCCAGGGCAGCCAATACCGCGGGTGATACCATGCGCCCCCTTGATGTTGCTCCAAGATAAATAATAGCGAACAGCGCGGTACAACCGCCATGCATCACCGCCGTCCCAAAACCGCGGATAACCCAGGTGAGCAGTGAAGTTTGTTCCAGGGAATAAATATAAAACAGGTTCTCGCATAAGGCAAATCCGGCTCCCGCAGCAAATCCGTAAATGGCGGCATCTATCATAAACCCGATCCTTTTTTTATGAATCAGGTAAAAAATGACCGCAGACTTGAGCACCTCTTCAATGGCAGGCGCCATATAACGGGAAAACAAGTCAAAGGATCTGCCGGATGGTTCCATCAGCAGGATATTTATCCCGTAGCTGATCAGGGCGCAGATACCTCCCCAGATAAGGCACAAGGCAACCTGCCCCGTCTTTACCAGCCTGAAACTATCCAATAAAAAAAGAAAAACAAGAAACAGCAAAACAGGCAATATGCTGAGTATTATTTTCACTCTGTAAATATAGCTTTCAATTTTCACAGTGCAATAAAATTCCATATCTTCGCAACCATGAAAGCTAAAGATTATATTACGCTGGAAGAAGAGTACGGAGCACACAATTACCATCCGCTTCCGGTAGTACTGACCAAGGGTAAAGGTCCTTATGTGTGGGACGTTGACGGTAAAAAGTATTTTGATTTTCTTTCTGCATATTCCGCTGTAAACCAGGGACATTGTCATCCTAAAATTGTAAAAGCCCTTACAGATCAGGCCAAACAACTGTGCCTGACATCCCGCGCTTTTTACAACGACTGCCTGGGACCTTACGAAGAGTATGTCACCCGTTTTTTTGGATACGACAAGGTTTTGGCCATGAATACCGGGGCAGAAGCCGTCGAGACAGCCCTAAAGCTGGCCCGCCGCTGGGGGTATGAAAAAAAGAATATCCCGGTAAACGAGGCGATGATCATATGCTGTGATGGCAATTTTCACGGCCGCACCATAACAGTGATCTCCCTGTCAACAGATCCAAGCTCCTATGAGGGCTTTGGTCCGTATACCCCGGGTTTCATCAAGATCCCCTATAATAACGTTCATGCCCTGGAAAAAGTCCTTAGGGAACAGGGCCCGCGCATTGCCGCTTTTCTGGTTGAGCCCATACAGGGAGAGGCCGGGGTAATGGTCCCCGATGAGGGGTATATCAAAAAGTGCTATAACCTGTGCAAAGAGCACAATGTGCTGTTTGTGGCAGATGAGGTCCAGACCGGTATCGCACGCACGGGCAAACGCATATGCTGTGACCACGAAGGGGTTCACCCCGATATCCTGATCCTTGGCAAGGCTATTTCGGGAGGGGTTCTCCCTGTGTCTGCCGTTCTTTCAAACAACGAGATTATGCTGACTATAAAACCCGGCGAACACGGCTCCACGTTTGGCGGATTTCCTCTTGCCTGCAGGGTGGCACAAGCGGCCTTGAAAGTGGTGGAAGACGAAAAACTGGCCGAGAAAGCAGCTTACATGGGGAAAATCGTCCGCAATTATCTGAAATCCATACCTTCGGACCGTATAGAGCTGGTTCGTGGCAAAGGAATGCTGAACGCCATAGTCATCACCCCTAAAAACGGGGTGGAAGCCTGGGATATCTGTATGGCCATGGCAAAAAACGGTGTGCTTGCAAAGCCTACGCACAGGCACATCATCCGCCTGGCTCCGCCTCTGGTGATCAGGGAATCCCAGCTGATGCAGGCCCTGGAGATTATCAGTAAAACAATTCTGAGCTTTGACTAGCAAACTGCTAATGATACGTCCCTGCTGTTTCGGTTTTAATCCGCAGACAGCAGTAAACAACGCCTTCCAGGTTGCTACGGGAGAAGATGCGGCCCTGGTGCAGGAAAAGGCACTGGCAGAGTTCGATCGCTATGTGGCCCTGCTCCGGAAACACGATATAGATGTAATGGTGGTTCAGGACACTCCCGAACCGCACACACCCGATTCCATTTTCCCAAACAATTGGATTTCTTTTCACCCGGGGCAACTGGCCGTCTTATACCCCATGTACGCCCCAAACAGACGGCTGGAACGAAAAAAATCTGTCTTTCAGGCCATTCAGGAACACGCCCCGCGCATCCGGTGGATAGACATAAGCCAGCGGGAACGCGAAAACCGTTTCCTTGAAGGCACCGGGAGCATGATCTTTGACCGGGAAAACAACAGGGCCTATGCCTGCCGTTCTCCAAGAACCGATGAGGGCCTGTTCCGGGATATCTGTGATACGCTTAATTACCATGCCATCTGTTTTGATGCTCTGGACAAAGGATCGGCCATTTACCATACCAACGTGATGATGTGCATGGCTCAGGCATATGTGGTCATCTGCCTGGAATCCATCCCTTCTGAGTCTGACCGGCAGTTGCTGCTGGACATTTTTAAACAGGATAACAAAACGGTGGTAGAAATCACGGCCCGGCAAATGAACGACTTTGCCGGCAACATGTTCCAGGTATTTTCCCGTAAAAACGAGCCGTTTCTGGTCATGTCAAAACGCGCATACACAGCACTCACCCCGTCGCAACGCAAAGTTCTCAGGTCTTTTAACAGGCTTATCACTCCGGAGCTCAATGCCATAGAAACACACGGCGGCGGTTCTGCCCGCTGCATGCTGGCAGAGGTTGTCTAGACAATGTTTTCCAGGCGGTACACTTTGTCCGACCGCCGTAACCTGGTTGCAACGGGAATGGAACAGACAGAACCCTGCGGGGCAGTTGTAACAGGTGTGCCGCCTTCCAGGCGGATCTCACGTACCTTATCCTCCACCACACCGGTAGTGGGTCCAATAATCAGGATTTGGTCCCCGGTATGAAGCGGAACCGCTTCAATTTTTAACCGGGCCACTCCCTGACCGGTATAATAATTGGTCACCCGGGCCACATACGTCTTCTTTTGCGTTGCCTGGTTCCCATAAGCCTCGCTCCATTGTCCCAGGGGTTGTCCCAAATAATACCCACCCCAGAATCCACGGTTGAAAACCATTTTCAACCTCTCTTCCAGGTTGGCCGCCAGCCCGGGTGTAAACGTCCCGTTGAACACTGCCCGGGCCGCCTGGTTGTAGACCTGTGCTGTGGTTTTGACATATTCCGGAGACCGGGCCCGGCCTTCGATCTTAAGGATCTCAATGCCGCTGGCAAGTATCTTGTCCAGGAAACGGACCGTGCACAGGTCTTTGGGAGACATGATGTATTTGTTGTCCACCTCCATTTGTTCACCGGTTTCGTTGTCTGTGACCGTATAGGAACGGCGGCAGATCTGGTAGCATGCACCCCGGTTGGCCGATTTGTTGTAATGGTGAAGGCTCATGTAGCATTTGCCCGATATAGCCATGCACAGGGCCCCGTGGCAGAAAAGCTCCAGTTTGACCCGATTTCCGGAGGGTCCTGTAATGTTGCGTGCTCTGACTTCCCGGGCTATGGCCCCTATTTGTTCCAGGGTCAGCTCCCTGGCCAGTACCACCACATCGGCAAAACGGGCGTAAAAAGCCAGGGCGCGGATATTGGACACATTGAGCTGCGTGGAAATATGCACTTCCAGCCCCAGGGAGCGGGCTTCTTCAATGGCGGCCATATCGGATGCAATTACAGCAGAGATACCGGCCCGGGCTGCGGCCTGTAACAGCGACTTCAGTTCTTCCAGGTCCTGGTCGTAAAAAATGGTGTTGACCGTCAGATAGGAACGCATTCCGTTGTTTTGGCAGAATGCCGTGATCCCGGGCAGGTCTTCCTTCTGGAAATTGTGGGCGGCATGAGCGCGCATATTCAGTTCTCCCACCCCAAAATAGACCGACCCGGCACCCCCCTGTGCAGCAGCCTTCAGGCTTGTCCAATTGCCTGCCGGGGCCATGATTTCGGGTTTATTCCATAGCTGTTCTGACATAGGATAAGACTTGTTCTGTGGTAAGATCTTCCAGGCACGCATACGTCCCCTTCCAGCACTTTTTGGCTCCAAATATGGAACAGGGGCGGCAATCCATGGGCAGTTGTACTGCCCTTTGCGGATCCTGCCTCCACCCGTAAAATCCCGCTTTGGGATGGGTGGCTCCCCAGATGGATATGACCGGAATGCCCATGGCCGAGGCAAAATGCATATTGGCCGAGTCCATGCTGATCATCACATCCAGGGTCTTGATGATCGCCAGTTCAGCCTCAAAACCGCTCCCGGTGCCCGCCGCCAGGCAAATATTGCTGTGATCCGAAACCCAGGCTTCCATTTGAACTTTCTCTTCACGTCCCCCGCCAAACAGAAAAACCCGGGCTCCTTCCTGTGCCAGGAAAACTGCAATCCGGCGCATCCTCTCTGGCGGCCACTGTTTTCCGTTATGGAGGGCAAAGGGTGCGATCCCTACCGCTTTCCAGGGTCCGCGTTCCAGGGAAATAATGTTGTTCCCGGCAAGAGAAGGCGACTGGAATCCCAGCTTCTGCAATGTTTTTGCATAAAGCTGGTAAACCGGAACCAGGGCAGGGCTGGTTGCGGGAGCTTTCAGCAACCTTCGTCTTGAGCCCCGTTCCTTATGCAGGAAGGCAACAGGTTTGCCGTGTAAAAAGAAGGCAGCACGTAGGAAATAAGACCGGATCACACTGTGCAGGTCGGCAACATGGGTGGGATGGATTTTCCAGAGGCTTCTAAAAATGATCCTTAGAGGCTGTTTCTTATCTACAGGGAACAAAGACAAATTGGGGACCCCTGCAAACAAAGGGGCCAGCATACCGGGACCGGCCAGGGTGAAAAGCACCCCGGGATTGTCCCTGGCGCACGCTTTAAGCACAACAGAGGCGATGGCCACATCACCCAATGAAGAAAAACGCAGACAGAGCACGTGCGGTCTTCTAATTTCCCTTTTCATACAGGACGGGGTTGAGAAGCGGATCGTTGTACATTTTCATCTGTTTGTACAATTTCATGGTTTTCTTTCCGGTTTTCAGATCGGCAAGCAGCTGGTCAATGGCTCTGGAGAGGTCTTTGCGCTGCTCTGTTAGTATCTCCAGTTTATTTTTGCAGACCGGGGCCAGGGGTGAGTTTTCCCTGTGGGCTTCTATCTGCATATGGTAGATTTTCAGTGCCAGGATGGACAAGCGATCCATAGCCCAGGCCGGAGTTTCGGTGTTTATTGAAGCGTCCGGCAAACGGGGTGCCCCTGAAAATTTACGATAAAACATGAGGTCCAGCTGTTCCACCACATTGGTGCGCTCCTGGTTCAGGGCGTCTATCCTGCGCTTGATACGCAGGGCTTCTGCCGGTTCAATTTCCGGATCACGGATCTTATCTTCCAGATGCCACTGCAGTGTATCTATCCGGCTTTTTTTGAACAGCACATTGTCAAGCGAGTGGTCAGGATACGGGTTAGTGTATGAAGTGTATGCAGCGTCTGCCGGTTCCATTTTGTGATAATCTTCAATGGCCTTGTCAAACAGAACGTTGCAATGATGGCTAAAAGACGAGATATCCATTACCTGCTCCTGTTAATAAGACTTTTAAGAAATTCCTGCAATACCATACTCTTTTCCCCGCGTACCTCCAGGTTTTCCAGGGCGTCCTGTGCGCTTTGCAGGTAAAAGGCGATTTTATCACCGGCAGCTTCTCCTGCCCCGAGCTTGTTGTATAGCATAACTATCTGTCCTACGCGATCCGGGATTTCTTTCTGAGAGAGGAGACGGTTCAGCTCTGACAGGTTCTCTCCTGTCGCCTTGTGCAGGGCATAGGTAAGCAACCAGGTTTTCTTGTTGTTTTCAATATCGGTCCCGGTGGATTTTCCAAACACTTTGGGGTCTCCGTAAACATCCAGATAATCGTCCTGGATCTGAAAGGCCCTGCCCAGTGCCATTCCTGCGTCAAACAGGTTGCTTACCGAACGGGGAGAGGCTTCTGCGCACAAACCCCCAATTTCCATGGAACAGGCTATCAGGGCACCGGTTTTGAGCGATATCATATCAATGTAATCGTCTTCTGTAATGAACGGTTTTTTCTCATAATCCATATCCAGCTGTTGTCCCTCGCAGACCTGTTCTGCAGCCCTGTGAAAAGACTCCATAACCAGGGGCAGGACACGGGGATCACACTTACTTATATACTTGTATGCCAGCATGCACATGGCATCTCCGGCCAGGATGGCCGTATTGACATTCCATTTCATATGGACTGTAGGCCGGCTTCTTCTGGTATGGGAGCAGTCCATGACATCGTCATGCAACAAGGTGAAGTTATGATAGATCTCTATTCCCAGGGCAGGATATAAAACAGTGGGAGGAAGCTTATCGGAAAAGATATTATACGAAAGAAGGCACAGCAGCGGACGTAACCTTTTACCTCCTGCTGACAACGCATATTCTACCGGCCCGTGCAGGCGGCTGTGGTCATAGGATTTCATGATATTTTGAATGCCCTGGCTCACAAAGCCTTGTATTTCACTTGTTGTAAACATAATACAAAGGTAGTCTTTTTTGAACATTTTTGTACCTTTGACGGCCCGGAGCAATCAATATGGAACAGCAGCATTTTCAGAATGCAACCGTGATCAAACAGACTGGTTCACTATACCGGCTTACTTTCCTGCCCCGGTGGGAACCTTTCACAGCCATTCTCAGCGGAAGGCTTCGTCTGGAGAAGGGAAAACTGACAAATCCTGTTGCCGTGGGAGACCGGGTGAACGGATTCTGGCAACCGGGGGGTAACCACAGGAAAGAAAAGGCCGTGATAACTCAAATCAACCCCAGGGTGAATTACCTGATCCGGAAATCGGTCAATCTTTCGCGTCAGGCACATATCATTGCCGCCAATATAGACAGGGCCTGTGTTATTTTGAGTGCCACCGAGCCAAAGACCCCTTTTCCCTTCATAGACCGTTTCCTGGTAACTTGCCAGGCCTACAGTGTTCCTGCAACCATCATCCTGAACAAGACAGACCAGCTGGAATGGGCGCCGCAATACCGCAGCCAGGCCGGACAATACAGGGATGTCTATCAAAGGGCGGGATACACCGTAATGGAGGTCTCGGCCAGGACCGGAGCGGGAATTGAGCCGCTGTCAGAACTTCTGAAAGGAAAAATATCGCTTTTATCGGGTATTTCCGGGGTGGGTAAATCTGCTCTGGCCAACAGGCTGGATCCGAAGCTGAAACTCAAAACAGCCCCTATTTCACTGGCGCACATGACCGGAAAACACACCACCACATATTACGAAATGCATCCGCTGGGTACCGGAGGGTACATCATTGACAGTCCGGGAATAAAAGGTTTCGGGCTGCTGGAAATGACAAAGGAAGAATTATCCCATTACTTTCCGGAAATCTTTGCCGCATCGGCATCGTGCCGTTTCAACAGTTGTCTTCATGCAGGAGAGCCCGATTGTGCAGTCAGGGATGCTGTGGAAGAAGGACTGATCCCGGCAGAACGTTATGATAGTTACCTGAAGATGCTGGAAGATCCGGAAGGAGGAAAATACCGTACCTGAAACCTGCATGAAAACCGCCCACCTGAACAGACAAATCCTCAACCTGGCAATTCCCAGCATGCTTGCCGGGATTACCATACCCCTTGTGGGTATGGCCGATACGGCCATTGCCGGGCGTCTTGGATCTGCCACCGCCATTGGAGGCGTAGCTATCGGATCCACTCTTTTTGACCTGCTTTACTGGAATTTTGGATTCCTGCGCATAGGAACAGCCGGAATCACGGCACAGGCATACGGCAAAGCAGACCGGCTGGAAATGGTAAGAACGGGAATGCAGGGCCTTTTGCTGGCACTGGGATTTTCACTCCTGCTGCTTCTGGTCCAGTGGCCTTTCGCCCGTCTGGTGATGTGGCTTTCTCCTTCTTCGGCAGAAGTGGAAAACCTGGCCCTGGAGTATTTCTTCACCCGTATCTGGGCGGCTCCTGCGGTGCTGGCACTGTTTGTTTTCAGAGGCTGGTTCATCGGGGTGCAGAATACCCTGGCATCCATGATCATGGATGTGGTGATCAATATTACCAATATTGCCCTGAGCCTGCTGTTTGCCCTGAAAATGGACATGGGGATCCGGGGAATAGCGCTGGGAACTGTAGCAGCACAGTATATCGGAATTATTACCGGTATCGTTCTGCTGCTTGCCTTTTACAGAAAGATGTTCCGGCATGTTTCCCTGGCCCGTGTGATAGAGAAGGGCGGGTGGAAGCGGTATTTCAGCCTGAGCGGCAACCTGTTTATAAGATCAATATGCATGCTCTTGATTTATACCGGATTTACTTTTTTGGCAGCAAAATATGGAGACACCTTGCTGGCTGTTGCCACTATTATGATGAAATTACTGCTTTTGTTCTCCTATTTTGTTGACGGATTCGCTTATGCAGGAGAGGCGCTTACGGGAAAATTCATAGGAGCCGGGGACAAGCCGGCCCTCATGCGCACCATAAAGTTGCTGTTTGCCTGGAGTACTGTAGTGGGGATTGTCTCAACATTTTTCTACATTGTGGGAGACCAATGGCTTTTGCGTATGATGACCTCGGCCCCTGATGTCATCCGGGCTGCGCAGCCTTTCCTCCCCTGGTTGTACAGCATGCCGCTTATATCCTGCCTTACATTCATGTGGGATGGGATATATATAGGCGCTACGGCCGGAAAACCGTTGCGCAATATCATGATTTTATCTGTGTTTGCTTTTTATGCCTGCTACCTGGCATTGGAAGGGTCACTGGGTATACAGTCCCTGTGGATAGGGTATGCCGCACACCTTGTGACCAGATCGGCGGCCCAGACGTGGATGGCGCGAAAATACGTATTCAACGCCATCTGACCTTGTTATTTTCTTTCAGGCAGAGCAGCTTCCGGGGATTCATTGATCACAGGGGCAGGTATCGGTTTTTTTGCTTTGCTGTCGGACAATTCAGGAGAAATCAACTGACCGCTTATACGCACCGAGGGTTCAATGGAAAGCTGGTCTGAATGAATTTCTCCTTTGAAAATGCATTTATCGCGCAGAGAAGCAAGTTCTGTGACCTTTAATATGCCGTCAAAGCTTCCGCTAATGTCAACACTCTGACATTCAGCTTCTCCAACACACTTTCCGGTTTCACCTATAACCAGTTTCCCTTCTGTTATTACTTTACCCTCCAGGTAACCGTCTATGCGGATATCGTGCTGTGTGGTAATATTGCCTACAATTTTAGTATTACTGCATACACGCGTGACATTGTTTGTGGGCGACAATTCAATTTTCTTTTCTATTGACATGATTGCTTTTTTTATCAATCAAAAATAGGAAATTTTCCTGATTGTATGTTAAATACACTTAAAGCTTTTTCCAATTGAAGGTCATCACGTATCATGCTTCTCAGACGTCCTTCCTGCAGGTAATAGCGGCAGCTTATCTCTTCTTCAAGCAGCGGCTGGAGTTCCTTGCGGTAATGGACCAGGTCCTGGGTTTTGTCTGTGAGCAGGCGCTCCTGTAATACAGCAATCTCCTTTTCAAGTAAAGTATCGTATCCCTCTGCTTTTGATGTCCTGGAAAATGTTTCCAGCAGAATCTCTGTGGCGCTGCGGTCGTCAAACTCCTTTGCGGCTGTCTCCTTTACAAAATCAAGGTATTCCTCGTCGCTCAGGTAGAAAGTTTCTGCCGGTGGTATTGATTTGTTCCGGGTAAAATAAAGAATGGAATAGTCGTGCAGGTAATCCCTGGCTACAAGCTCCATGGCAATCCGGCTGTACATGGGCAGGGGAACCAGAGAGTCGGGCACAATGCCCCCGTTCTCGTTTCGCCCGGGAGTTCCGTCCCCGTTTCTTTTTCCGTAATCCAGTGACTGTACGCATCTTCCGCTGGGAATGTAATACTTGGCAGTGGTGATTTTAAGGTTCGTATTGTAACTCAGTGGTCGTATTGTCTGTACCAGTCCTTTGCCAAAAGTCTTCTCACCCACTATGATTCCTCTTTTTAAGTCCTGGATGGCGCCTGCAACAATCTCGGAAGAAGAAGCAGAACCGTTGTTAACCAATATCACCAAAGGAGTTTCCGTATCCAGTGGCTCTTCTTTTGTATAATACTCTACATCAAAGCGCTGAACACGCCCCCTGGCAGAAACCACCATGGTATTCTTTGGCAGGAAAATGGACAGGACTTTTACTGCCTCGTCCATCAATCCCCCTCCGTTCCCGCGCAAATCCAGGATGATGCCCCTGACCGGGTTATTCTTTTTCATTTCCTTCAGGGCTTTCCGTACATCGGCAGCCCCTCCCTGGGTAAAGCCGGTCATCCTGATATACGCAACGCTGTCTGCCAGCATGCAGGCCAGACCAACATCCGATATGTGTACTTTTTCCCTGACCACGGTTAGGGATATGGTGTCACCTGTCATGAGCCTGTTAACTAAAAAATTCACCTCTGTTCCGGGGGCTCCCTTCATCCGGGTGCTGCACTCATCGGCCGTCAGGTCCAATACATATTCCCCGTTTATTGCCAGTATCACGTCTCCTGCGATCAGCCCGGCCTTTGCGGCCGGAGAACCGGCATAGGGTTCCGATACAAGCACCCCTTCGCCCGGACGTTTCTTGATCAAAGCGCCCACACCTCCGTAGCTTCCTGTAGTCATCATTTCTATAGACTCGTTCTCTTCTTCGGGAATGAATTCGGTATAGGGATCCATTGTGGAGAGCATGGCTTCGATACCGGTATACACCAGCTGGTCAAGAGCCACCGAATCAACATAATAGAGTGAAATCTCCCGCAGCAGAGAATGAAAGATATCCAGACTCCTGGATGTATTGAATTCGGCTCCCTGGGCATGGAGCAATAAGGGCAGGAACAGGGATACAAGTATTGCTTTGATTCTCATTTTATTAAATATTTACAAGACAAATTTACACCAATTCTTTTTATCTTTGAGTATGGAATTACTGTTTGCCACGGCCAATGTTCACAAATGTCACGAGGCCGCCACCATACTGGGTCCCTCTGTTTCAATAACTATGCCGTCATTACTGGGTTTTTCAGGTGAAATCCCGGAAACAGGCCTTACCCTTGAAGAAAACGCATTGCAAAAAGCCCGTTATATATGGGATATTTACCATATTCCCTGCTTTGCCGACGATACGGGATTGGAAGTCGATGCGCTCAAAGGGGCCCCCGGTGTATTTTCTGCCCGTTATGCCGGTCCGGCGTGTTCTCACCGGGAGAATGTAAAAAAATTATTGAGGGAAATGGAAGGTTTTGCTTGCAGAAATGCGCGTTTCCGCTGTGTTATTGCCCTGATCCGGGACGGGCATCCTACCCTGTTTGAGGGAATAGTCCAGGGGTCCATTCTCACGGCACCCAGGGGGAAGGGCGGATTCGGCTATGACCCCGTGTTTGTTCCTTTAGGCTTTAATCAGTCATTTGCCCAAATGACAGAAACAGATAAAAACGCCATATCCCACAGAAAAAGAGCGCTGGAAAAAATGGCACCCTCACTCCCATGATCACCCCACTCACACTCATTGTGCTGAACACCAGGCCATATCGGGAAACCAGCCTGCTTGTCAATGCCTATACAGACACCTGGGGGCGGGCCGATTTTCTGGTCAGGGGTATACGGACGGTACGCAACCGGGCCCTGGCTTCCCTGTTCCATCCGCTGAGCATACTCGATGCGCGAACGTATTTTCATGCCAAACGGGACCTGAACCAGTTGAAAGAATACCAGAAGATTTACCTGCTGGAAAACCTATGCTCTGATGTGCGTAAAAGCAGCATATCCCTGTTCATAAGCGAGCTGTTATATAAAACGATAAGGGAATCTGAGGAAAACCGCGAATTGTTCCGCTTTGTTACCAATACCATACAGGAACTGGACCGGGCAGGAAAAGAACTGCCCGACCTGCACCTGTATTTTGCCGTTCGTCTGTGTCGTTACCTGGGATACGCACCCGGTACGGAAAGTTTTTCTACGGAAAGAATATTTTTTTACATTGCAAAAGCCTGTTTCTGCGATACTCCCGATCTGTCGCCCGGCGCTTTTGACAAAGAAGACTCCCTATTGCTGCAGCAGATCCTCTCCTGCCCTGCGGGAGAGATTAGGCCCTTATCCTGTTCGGGATCAAGACGGCATCATTTCCTGAATAGCCTGATGTCCTATTACGGCTACCATTTGGGTAAAACACCTCAGATCCGCTCGCTGGAAGTGCTGCATCAGGTTTTTCTTTAGTAACTTTGTTATCTATGTCTTTACTTAATTCTGTTTACAGGCTTTACAACAGGAAATTGCTCAAAGAGCTGGACCTTTCATCGCAGGATCCTGCCCCCTTTCAGGAGGCAACCTTCAGCTATCTGCTAAGCCATGGGGCAAATACCCTGTTCGGGGAAACCTATAAGATGTCAGAAATAAAAGATATCAGGGTATTCCAGGACCGAATTCCCCTGCATGACTACGACAGGCTGGAACCTTACATTAAGCAAAGCCTCAAAGGGGTTGAAAATGTCCTCTGGGACATGCCGGTCTTCTGGTTCGCCCTGTCAAGCGGCACGTCCTCTGCACGGTCCAAGTTCATCCCAATAAACAGGGAAAACCTGAATGCATGCCACTATAAGGGAATGCTTACAATGCTTTCCAATTATGTGAGGACTTTCCCAAAATCCCGTCTTTTCAGGGGAAAATCACTGACCCTGGGGGGAAACCGCCACATAGACAAAAGCGTGGACTCCAATTGTTGCTACGGGGACCTGTCTGCTTTCCTGATCATCAATACACCCCTTATTGCCAGGTTCTTTACCACACCGGGCAAGAAGATGGGGCTTATTCCCAACTTTGAATATAAAATTGAAAAAGTAAGCCGCCTGATAGCCGGTCAAAACCTGGTCAGTTTTTCGGGGGTACCTTCCTGGAACCTGATCCTTATGCGCAAAGTGCTGCAGCAAACTGGCAAAAACAACCTTCATGAGTTATGGCCCAACATGGAACTTTTCATGCACGGAGGCGTATGTTTTGAACCGTACAGGGTTCATTACAAAGAACTCTTCCCTTCTGAGAATATGCATTATATGGAGACCTACAATGCATCGGAAGGATTTTTTGCTTTTCAGACAGACCTGAACGATCCCGGCCTGCAACTGCTGCCTAATGTGGACGTTTTCTATGAATTCATTCCCCTGGACAAGCTGGAAGCCGCTCAAAACGGCTCCTATACAAAATTCCTGACCTTATCGGAAGTGCAAACCGGCCAACCCTATGCCATGGTCATATCTACCAGCTCGGGATTGTGGCGATACCTGATAGGCGACACCATTCGTTTTACGCATCGCAACCCGCACAAGATCCTGATTACCGGCCGTACAAAACTGTTCATCAACACTTTTGGCGAAGAACTGATGATAGAAAATGCAGAAAGGGCCCTGTCCCGGGCCTGCAGCCTTACCGGGGCAAGCGTTCATGAATATACCGTCGCCCCTGTCTTCATGGATGGGCAAAAAAAGGGAGCCCATCAGTGGCTTATAGAATTTGAAAACCCGCCCGCAGACCCTGAAGCTTTCAAAGGGATCCTGGACCAGTCCCTGATGAATGTGAATTCAGATTACCATGCCAAAAGGCTGGACACCGGTACTATGGACCCTCCCCATATAACGAATATGAAAAAAGGCAGCTTTTACCGCTGGCTGGCCATGAATGATAAACTGGGAGGTCAAAGCAAAGTTCCCCGTCTGTGGAGTAATCGTGAATACGTTGAAGCCCTGCTTGAAATCAATGAAAAATTATGATTTACTGGAACTGTTCCGCTCCCAGGCAAGACACATTGCTGTCTATGCCAGGTACCTGGAATTGCTGGGTGTGGATCCTTTGAAGGTTAATTTCCCTGATGAAATACCTTTTCTGCCAATCCGGTTTTTTAAAACGCACAAGGTTTACAACGCGCCCGGTCCGCATACGCATATTTTTACCAGCTCTGCCACAACCGGGATGGTCCCATCGCTGCATTACGTAGACAGCCTGGGGCGTTACGGAAAGAACGTCCTGGATATTTTCCGCTTTTTTTACGGAGATCCCTCCCGTTACACAATCCTTGCCCTGTTGCCTTCTTACCTGGAAAGACCGGGATCGTCGCTGGTTTATATGATGCAGGTACTCATGGAAAAAAGCGGAACGGGAGCAGATGGGTTTTATTTGTCCAACCAGGAAGCATTGTACCACAGGCTGCTGGATCTTGCTTGGCGGGAAAAGCCTGTCTGGCTTATAGGCGTAGCTTTTGCCCTGCTTGATTTTGTTAAGAAATTCACCCTCAGTCACCCGGGACTCATTGTGGTGGAAACAGGCGGCATGAAAGGCAGGGGAACAGACCTGAGCCGTGAAGAGCTGCATGAGCGTTTACAAGCAGGCTTCCCCGCCAGTCCCATCCACAGCGAATACGGCATGGCCGAGTTGTTTTCCCAGGCATATGCCTGTAGTGATGATCTTTTTTTCAGCTGTCCTCCTGTCATGCAGGTCATGATACGGAACCTGCAGGATCCGTTTTCACCGGAGCCCGACGGTTCTGCAGGCGGTATCAACATCATTGATCTGGCCAATACGCATTCCTGCTCTTTTATTGAAACAGAAGACCTGGGATTCCGGATTCGCGGCGGGCAATTCCAGGTTCTGGGAAGGATCCCCGACGCAGAACGCCGGGGATGCAATATGCTTATTGATATTTCTTGAACAAATCTTCCAGCTGTTGGGTATATGTTGCGGCAAGTTCTTTTTCCTGGTTCACATCCAGTATATCTTTCACATGAACATACGTGCTGATAGCCGATTCGGCATCTGTGGGTGACAGCAGGCTTCCCTTGAAGGTACCCATGAAATATTCTATGGCTTTAAAGTTTTCATCCAGGAAGGGGATGGCCAGGGCTCTGGCTTTTTCGGGCCTGCCCAGGAAGAAATAAAGTTCTATGGCTTCCATCACGCCCACCTCGTTCATAGAGGGTTGCACTACCCAATTCAACGGATACTGCTTCATGATTTCTATGCCCTTGTCAAGCAAGGCTTCTGCCTTGTCTTCCTTGCCTTCCAGAATCATGGCCCTGGCAACCTGGGAATACATCTGCCTTACGGCCTGTTGAACCAGGTACAGATAAGTGACATGGTAATCCAGCAAAACATCAGGTTCATCCATCCTTCCCCATTGGTACACATCCATGAGCAAGGGGTATAATTTGTCTGTATCCATGTACGGCACCTGGGAAGAGAAGGTGTCTACCTTGTACGGCATGAGTTTATAAGCCATACCGTCGTATCGCAGATAATCCTGTATCCCTATGTTTAGGTCGCCTCCTTTAGAAACAATGTATATTGGCCTGTCCCATTGATAATTGGCCAAAAGATCCAGGAACATCATTTCCACTTTCAACAGGGTGTTTTTATTTTCCGGGATGTCCAGGTCCATATACTCCGGGATCAGGTGGGCATCTTTTGCCGGTACAATCCCACAGGCCAGGGCGTTTTCTTTATTTACTGGGATCCGCAGCTTACGTGCAGGCAGGTAATTGAGCATGGTCCCATCCATGAGCTGCACCTTGGCGCGGGGATTCCCCATGACCCCTACCGCCTGTATGGCAGGAACCCGGTCTTTTACCCTTTCATACACGGGGATGATTTCATTGGTCCCGTACAGGTAGGATTCGCGGGGAATGGAGAATTTCACCGGGGCCGATTCATAGGTCCTCCACTGCATCTGGTCAATATACCAGTCTGTGCCCAGTAGCGAAGTGTTCATAACACGCACATCGGTCCTTATGCCTTCCACCTCCTGTACATACCACAGGGGGAAGGTGTCGTTATCCCCGTGAGTGATAATGATGGCATTACAATCCTTCTCGCAGGTATTCAGAAAATTATAGGCAAATGCAGATGCCGTATACCGTCCGCTCCTGTCGTGGTCATCCCAGTTTTGCGTCAGCATCTGGAACGGGACAAACAGGCAGATTGCGGCGGCAATAGAACCTGCCAGGGCTTGGGGAAGTTTCTTTTGTAGTAGGCTGAAAATGGCCATAACACCCAGGCCCACCCATATGGAGAAGGCATAAAAAGAGCCTGCGTAAGCATAGTCCCTTTCCCTGGGCTGGTATGGAGGCTGGTTCAGGTAAACCAGAATGGCCAACCCTGTCATGAAGAACAGCAGGAAGGTGATCCAGGCATTGCGGCGGTCTTTTGACCATTGGTATATTAGGCCCGCAATACCCAGCAAAAGGGGCAACAGGTAATAGTGGTTCTTGCCCTTGTTGTTGCTGAGCATGTCAGGGGCAACCGATTGGTCTCCCAGACGGGCCTTATCCAGGAATCCTATCCCGCTTTCCCAGTTGCCGCGGACGGGATCACCCGGAATGGTCCCCTGGATGTCGTTCTGACGGCCTGCAAAATTCCACATGAAATAGCGCCAGTACATATAATTGACCTGGTAATCAAAGAAGAAACGCAGGTTGTCCCCGAAGGTGGGCATGCGTTTGCCGTCAGAATTCATGGCCCCTTTACCCGAATTATAGGAATCATAGAAGGACGCATGACTTTCCCGCTTGCTCCACATACGGGGAAAGAACATCTTGTCGGAGTCCTTATACAGGGGCATTTCCGGCCCCTTGACCCGTGCATAGCGCCCGTCCTTTTTTACATACTGACGTGTGTCTTTCCAGGTATCGTAGGCCGAATTGTAAATTCCGTCATACAGCAGCGGGGCAGACCCGTACTGTTCCCGGGCAAGGTATCTTCCCAGTGAGAAAGGATTGTCGGGTTGGTTTTCGTTGGTGGGTGTATTGGCACTGGAACGTATCACTACCATGGCAAAGGAAGAGTACCCTATAATAATAACAGCCAGACAGAGGAAAATCGTATGCCACAGCACTTTCCCCTTACGGCGGTTTGCCCTCACTCCCCAGAAAAGAGCAGCGGTAAGGGCAACCACAAAAAACAGCATCCCGGTGTTGTAAGGCAGACCAAAGACATTGACGAACAACAAATCAAACCATCCCGATATTTTGGGCACCCAGGGTATGATTCCATAAAGAACAAAGACAATAATCACTACAGAGAGCAACAGGGTAACTAAGGCCCCTTTCCAGGAAAACGGATATTTTTTATAAAAATAAATAAAGACAAGGGCGGGAATGGTCAGCAGGTTCAGCAGGTGCACCCCTATTGAAAGACCCATCAGATAGGCTATCAGAACGATCCACCGGTTGGCGTGCGGCTGGTCTGCATTTTCCTCCCATTTTAGCATGGCCCAGAAAACTGCCGCCGTAAAAAGCGAAGACATGCCATAAACCTCGGCTTCAACAGCAGAAAACCAAGCGGTATCAGAAAAAGAATAAACCAGCGATCCGGCTGCCGCAGCTCCCCATATGGCTATGGAATTACCCAGGTTCAGGGAAATGTTCTGTGCTTCCACCAGACGCCTCCCCAGGTGAGATATGGTCCAGAACAGGAAGAGAACACAAAAGGCCGAGGCCAGCGCGCTCATGGCGTTGATAAGCATGGCCGCCCTGGTGTTGTCTCCGAACAGGGAAAAAAACCTGCCGGCCAGCTGGTACGTAGGGTTTCCCGGAGGGTGCCCTACTTCCAGTTTATAGGACGATGCTATGAATTCGCCGCAATCCCAAAAACTGGCAGTAGGTTCTATGGTAGCCAGGTATACTGCGGCGGAAATGGCAAAGACAACCCAGCCAATCAGAAGGTCTGTCTTTTTGAATGTTTGTGTTTCCATTCCGCAAATGTAGGTTTTTTTTTACCTTTACCTTTGTATTTGCTTCAAAGTAATGGATTTTATCATCCTTGGATTAATAGTTAGTTTCTGCCTGATCCTGTTTTATATCAGGGCTCCTCTGGCCTTGTTGTTAACGGGTTGTTTGCGCTATAATATTTCCCGGGACAATGAAGAACAGGACAATCTCCGTTTTTCAAGGTTTTTTCTTTTTTTCTTTATCCTTGCTCTTACCTCTTTTTTTATAGCCTTTCACGATAAACTGCTTTCCCCCCTCCCCTTTTTTCTGAAGGGGATGTCAAAAACCCTGGTCTTCCTCTGCGTACTGGCTTTTTTGGTTGCCCTGTTCCTTTCCAGGACAATTCTTCTTAAAATTATTGGCTGGACTATTGATTCCCCCGCATTCACAAACTTTCTGAACCGCACTGCCCAGGACTTCTGCATCCTGACGGGCTTTGTTTTTATTCCTGTTCTGCTTTTTATTTCAATCCTGGGAAACCCTTCCGGTAATGGTGTGATTATTGCAGCAGGCGTCGCGGCAACAGCCGGTTATATCATCTATGCTTACCGGTGTGCAAGGATTTTTCTTTCTGCAGGGTTTTCTCTTTTTTTCTGGATTTTGTATCTTTGCACCTTTGAACTGGTACCCTTTGGGGTAATAATTCAGTTTGTTGCTGCGATAAAAATATGAAAATCAGAAATATACTAATTTCACAACCAACACCAAACGGAGGCTCCCCCTATGTAGAAATCAAAGAAAAATTCAATTTGAATATTGATTTCGTCCCTTTTATCCGTGTTGAAGGACTTTCTGCGAAAGATTTCAGGTTACAGCGCATCAATTTACCGGACCATACCGCCATTGTCTTCACTTCCCGTTCTGCAATAGATTCCTTTTTCCACCTTTGTGAAGAAATGCGTGTCACCATTCCTGAAACCATGAAGTATTTCTGTATGACGGAATCCGTGGCTTTCTACCTTCAGAAATATATAGTTTTCAGAAAAAGGAAGGTGTTTTTCGGGAAAGGGAACATCCAGTCCCTGATCAATGCCATTGTTCCAAAACATAAAAATGAAACTTTTCTCCTGACCCTGGCAGATTGTTATAATCCCGAATTCCCCCTGGCGTTTGAAAAGGCTGGGCTCAAATACACCAAAGCCATTCTTACCCATACCCTGCTGGAAGATCTGTCTTTTCTGGAACTGAAGAAATACCAGATGCTGATTTTTTATTCTCCTGCCGATGTACGATCCCTGCTGGAGAACTTTCCGGAATTCAGACAAAATGGCATTTTATTCGGCACCTTTGGGGCTGCTACTGCTTCTGCCCTCAAGGAAGCCAACCTGCAGTCATGTTTTGAAGCCCCGACACCGGAAACACCCTCTGTTGCCCAGGCCCTGATGCTCTACCTGGAAAAGAACAAATGATTATGAAACGCACGACCTGTCTGTGCATAGGGTTTTTTCTGGCTCTGATAACCACATCCTGCCAGAAAAATTTCAACCATTACAGGGAACTGGCCTACGGCAAATGGGAACTTGTTTCTGTTGACGGGGAAGCGCCCGCCGTAGCTGAACAACTATATTTCACAAACAGCACCTCTGTTACCCTTACCCGCCAAGGCGTTGCCTATCAAGGGCAATACCAGTTTTATTGCAACGTGCTAACCACTTATTTCGAAAAATACCAAAGCCTTTACCAGGAATGGCGCATCCAGGTCATGAAAGATTCCCTGATGCGTGCTATGGTGGAATTCCAGGAAATGAACAGCGATACCCTGGATACCGGAAGTGTCCTGGAATACAGAAAAATTCCGTTATGAAACCGGAATTTTCATACGCTTTTCCCAAACACATGCGACTATCCTCCCGGAAAGAGATCGAATCTCTTTTCACGGATGCCCGCTCATTCACAACAGGGCCTTTTCGCGTATTCTTCAGAGCCTCTGAGGAAGGGGAAACCCGGGCCGGGTGCAGCATTGCATTTGCCGTACCCAAGAAGCACCTGAAATCGGCCGTAAAAAGAAATATAGTAAAAAGGCGCCTCAGGGAGTCTTTCCGGTTGAACTATCCCCGGATACTCAAACCGGCCCTCGAAGCAAATGGTACAAGGCTTATTTTTTTATGTCTATATTTACCCCGTGAAGTCAAACCATTCTCCTGGCTGGAAACAAAAATGCAGGCTTTGCTCGGGCGCTTTGCCCGGCTATCTGAAGAAGGTTTTGACCTTTCCCCTGATCCTGCTGGTTAAATGTTACCAGTTATGCATATCTCCCTTCACGTCCCCCTCCTGCCGGTTTACCCCCACCTGTTCCCAATATGCCCTGGACGCCCTGCGCAGGCATGGTCCTTTTAAAGGTTTATATCTGGCGGTCCGGCGATTTCTCCGCTGCAATCCATGGGGCGGCAGCGGCTACGATCCTGTTCCCTGAATCCCTGCGCCTAACTCCCGGTCACGGCTTCCCGCAACAGTCCGAGGTGGAACCTCAGCGCGCCAAAATGTGCATTAAAATTTTAACAAACTCTTTTACGGTGCTTTATAAGTCTACGTTGAATTTTGGTGCGCTGAGGTTCCACTTGTTCCGATCCACTCTGTTATTTTGAGTGCCAGGGCATTGGAAACAACCTTTGTCAGTTCTTCCCTGGATGCCAGGGAAATCTGCCTGAGACTTCCAAAGTGACGCAGGAGTTTTTCCAGGGTGCGGGGTCCTATTCCCGGTATCTCCAGCAGGGCAGACCGTGTAAAACCGGCACTTCTTTGTTTCCTGTGAAAGGTGATTCCAAAACGGTGTGCTTCGTTGCGCAGCTGCATGAGCAACCGCAGGGAAGAAGAATTCTTATCCAGGAACAGTGGGGTCTTATCGGTGGCCAGGTAAATCTCTTCCATCCGTTTAGCCAGTCCGACCGCCGTTATGCTATGCTCCAGCCCCAGGCTTTGCAGAGCAGAATAAGCTGCAGAAAGCTGTCCCTTACCCCCGTCTATTACAATGAGTTGCGGCAGGGGGCTGCTCTCTGCCAGAATACGGCTGTAGCGACGCGTCACCACTTCTTTCATTGAGGCGAAATCGTCAGGCCCTTCCACGCTTTTTATTGTATAGTGACGGTAATTTTTTTTACTCGGGACACCGTCCCGGAATACCACACAGGCGGCTACCGGATGGCTTCCCTGCAGGTTTGAATTGTCAAAACACTCTATATGTACAGGGGATTCCTTCATGCCGAGATCGTCTCGTAAGGCGGTCAGGATTTTCCGGTTTTTTTGTTCCTGGCGGTTTCCCCTGTCACGCATTTCCATCATACGCACCTGCTCGTTCCGGTAGTTGGCTGCATTACGCATGCTCAGGGCGACCAGCGTCTGCTTATCTCCCCTGACCGGAACATGGACACGGCTGTCGCCCGGAACCGCTTCGGGCAGAAACGGCACCACCACCTCGGGGGACAATTTTTCCAGTTTATCTTTCATTTCTGCCATAAACAAACTCAAAACCGCAGACGGTTCTTCTTCTATGTGCAATTTATATTTCACATTCAGCGACTGTACAACGGCTCCGTCTGCAACCCGCAGGAAATTGCCGAAAGCCATGGACGATTTATCATCTACCGTAATGCTGAACACATCCAGGTTGGATATGCGCGGATTAACAATGACCGATTTTGACTGGTAACGGGTAAGTATTTCCCATTGTTCCTTCAATTTCTGCGCTTGCTCGAAATCGAGCGCATTTGCAAACTTCTTCATTTGATTTTCCAGCAATTTTCTCACAGATGTCACGTCTCCTTTTAAAATGCTGGTCACTGCGCTAATGTACCCCTGGTATTGTTCCATGGTCTCTTCTCCGGTACAGGGAGCCATGCAACGGCCTATATGCGCCTGGAGGCACTTGCGGTAACGACCGGCTGCCACTGCCCGAGGTGTGAGCACCAGGGAACAGGTGCGCAGCGGGTACAGGTTGTGCAGAAGTTGCAACATTTGCCTGCAATAATAGCCGCTGGTGTAGGGACCAAAATATTGCGAACCGTCCTTTACAATCTTCCTTGTCTGAAACACACGCGGAAATGGTTCGTTTTTTACACATATCCATGGAAAGGTCTTGTCGTCCTTGAGAAGTATGTTATAACGGGGTTGTAGCGTCTTGATCAGGTTGTTTTCCAGCAGCAGGGCATCGCTTTCGGTTTCTACCACGGTATATTCCAATGCCTGTACCTGGCTAACCATGCGTTTTGTTTTGGCAGAAAGGTTTTTCCCCCGGGTAAAATACTGGGAAACGCGTTTTTTCAGATCTTTTGCCTTTCCCACATAGATCACCTTTCCTTCGTTGTTAAGGAATCTATACACGCCGCACTGGCGGGGCAAAAGAGCCAATTGGTCCGACACCTGAATCATTTCATTGTAAAAATACATATATTTGTTAATCCATTTATGAAAAAACTGATAGAAACAAAAGATCTGCGAAAGGTCTTTGGAGAAAAATCGATAGTGGGTTTTTTCCTTGCACCGGCTCTGATGAAGCTGATGAAGCTCGATAAGATCAATAAACTATATGACAAGGTGGCAGACTTTGAGGGTCGTGAATGTCTCGAGGCTTTTCTTGCCGAGATGCGCATTACCTATGACACCCCTTCCTTGGACCTGGCCAATCTTCCCAAAGAAGGTTCTTTTATAACCGTATCCAACCATGCCTATGGCGCTCTGGACGGAATCATCCTGATGCATCTTGTGTCGGAGGAAAGACCCGATTTGAAAGTGATCGTGAATTACTTACTGTCGCGCATCAGGCCTTTGCAGAATTTTTTTTTACCTGTCAATGCTTTTGATAAAAACGTGTCTTCGCGTTCCAGCATAGCGGGAATCCGCCTGGCTAAGGAATGTCTTCAAAAAGGCAATCCCCTGGGTCTGTTCCCCGCCGGAGAGGTTTCTCACATAGGTCCTTCCGGACTGGTAGAAGATATTCCATGGCACACCGCTATTGTCAAATTCATCATGAATGCCGGCGTTCCCGTGGTCCCAATTTATTTTGAAGGACATAATTCGGTACGTTTCCTGCGCAGGGCAAAGATACACCCCATGCTGCAGACAGCCAGCCTGCCGGCGGAAGTGCTCAATAAAAAGGGGCGCCGTCTTTCTGTGCGTGTGGGGTCCCCCATAAGCGTGGCAGAACAACAGCGATATACAGATTATAAAGAGCTGGGAGACTATCTGCGTGCCCGCACGTATGCTCTGGCTGCCAATATAGAAAATAAAGACAAATTTAAGGAACCGGAACACGCCGCCCCCATTGCCCCCCCAAAAAAGCATGAACTGGCCGTCAGAGAAGTTGAGCAGCTGCCTTCCCGCAATTGCCTGTTCGATATCAATAACTTTGCAGCCTATTTTGCCCCCTATTCCCTTATTCCTAATCTTATGTACGAAATTGGCCGCAAAAGGGAGGAAGCATTCCGGACCGTCGGGGAAGGGACATACCAGCCCCTGGACCTTGATACCTTCGACAGGAATTACTACCACCTGGTCCTCTGGGATTCTGAGAAAAAAGCAATCGTGGGAGCTTACCGGATAGGGATGGGAGCCGAGTTGATGAAACGTTTTGGTGTCATGGGTTTTTACAACAACACCCTCTTTAAATTTGGCCCGGGTCTTGAACCCATACTGTGGCAGAGCATGGAGCTTGGAAGGGCTTTCATAAGCCAGGAATACCGTTATGAAACAATCCCCATGTTGCTGCTTTTCAAGGGCCTGTTCCACATCATGCTCCGCAACGAAGAATACCGTTATTTCATTGGCCCTGTGAGTATATCTTCCTGGTATCCAAAGTTGTATCAATCGCTCATCTACAAGTACATCATGGAACACCACAGCACTATGGACTACCAGGGTTGTATCGGAGCCAGGAACCCCTTTACCCCGGATTTCGGACTTGTCGATCCCGATGTCCTTTTGCGTGATATCCAGACACCGGAGCAACTGGACCGCCTGCTGATGCGCATGAGCAACCGGCAGTACCGGCTCCCTTCACTTGTGAAAAGATACCTGAAACTGAACTCCAAAATTGTATTGTTCAACATAGATAAGGAATTCAACGATTCACTGGACGGTTTCATTGTTTGCGATGTCCTTGAAATTCCTAAAGAAGAACTGATGATGGTTACAAAAGACATCTCTGATTTTTCAATAATTGAAAAGCGTTTTGGAAAGCCCCTCACAAGATAGGCTGTATATGCGGAAAGCGCTTGAAGAGGCGCAAGCCGCACGCGGAAAGGACGAGATTCCGGTAGGAGCTGTTGTCGTTTGCCGCGGAAAGGTCATTGCCCGGGCTCACAACCTGACAGAAACCCTTAACGATCCTACAGCGCATGCAGAAATGCAGGCCATCACCTCTGCCTGCAATACCCTGGGCGGAAAATACCTGGACCAGTGTACCCTTTATGTGACCCTGGAACCCTGTGCCATGTGTGCCTGCGCCCTTTCCTGGGCTCAATTGGGCCGCCTGGTATATGCAGCTTCCGATCCCAAAAGGGGGTACTCCCTTTTCAAAGACAGGATACTCCATCCAAAAACAGAAGTGTCGGCCGGCATACTGGCCACAGAGGCCGGAAAATTATTAAAAGATTTTTTTGCCGGAAAACGCTAATGTTATATCTTTGCACGCTCCGATTGAGCTATGGTGTAATGGTAGCACTACAGATTTTGGTTCTGTCTGTCTAGGTTCGAATCCTGGTAGCTCAACAAACAATGAGCTATGGTGTAATGGTAGCACTACAGATTCTGGCTCTGTCGGTCCGGGTTCGAGTCCTGGTAGCTCAACTTTAAAACAATCAGTTACCTTTGTGTGATGAACAGACTGATTGCATTTTTTTTCCTGCTCTGGTTCCTTACAGGACCCTCCCTTAACGCGCACGGTCAATATTACAGTACAGGAGAAGATCCGGCCCGCCTGCAATGGAATCAGATCCGGATCGGCTCTTTCCGCCTCATATACCCTGATGGCATTGATTCACTGGCTTTCCGCTATGCCTGGCTGCTGGAGCAGACCTCACCCTATGTCCAGCTCTTGCCGGGATCTGCGACTCCGGCAATTCCCATAGTAATCCATCCCTATAATCTGAACAGCAATGGCATGGTGGTCTGGGCTCCCAAAAGAATGGAACTCATAACCACACCTCCTTCATCCGGAAGCACCAATAACTGGGAAAAACAGCTGATCCTGCACGAAACAAGGCATGTGTCACAAATGCACCAGGCGGGAGATCATTTTTTCCGTGTATTCAGCTGGTTCTTCGGGCAACAATCGGAAGGTATTTCTGTGGGCCTTTATTTCCCAAAATGGATGCTGGAAGGAGATGCTGTCATCACCGAAACGTTCTTTTCCGGTGCCGGGCGGGGCAGGCAAGCCTCGTTCCTGATGCCGTACAAAGCCTTTTTTCTTGAGGGGAAACAATTCCCCTATGATAAATGGCGGTATGGCTCCTACCGTCATGCGATACCTGACCATTATGCGCTGGGGTATATGAAACTGTCGGTTGCCCGCCTGTTTTCAGGGGAAGATGCTCTGGCCCGCATATATTCGGATATTACAAAATACCCCTACTGGCCCTTTATTCAAGGGAAGACGTTTCGCAGGAATTACGGGTATCCTGCGGTCAAATTATGGGAACCCGCCGTTGAGTACTATAAGAATATCTGGAAGGACCAGGACAAGCGGAAAACCCCATTATATAGCGGCCAACAAATCAATCGTCCCTCTAGGGATTATGTGAGTTACAGGTCAGCCGTCATGGCTAAAAATCCCGATGGAACCCATCTTATCTATGCCATTAAAACTTCCCTTGCCCAGACTGCACGCCTGGTGCGTTTCCCTTTTCCGGAAAATGACCGGGAAGAAGCAGTCTGCCTGCTTGGCAACATCAATTCATCCCTGTCTGCCTGGGGCCCGTATATATTCTGGAGTGAGACGGTGAGCGGACACCGCTGGGCCCATGAGAACTTTTCGCTTATTATTTCTTATAACACCCTGACAGGTGAAAAAAAAACCCTCCTGCCCCGGACCCGTTATTTCAATCCGGTTACCAGCGACGACGGAAGTGTTCTGGCTGTGGTCCATTACCCCGCGCAGGGCGGCTCGGAATTACACCTGTTGAACACCTGGACGGGAGAACTCCTGGAAAGGCATCCGGCTCCCCGTGGGGAACAGCTCACAGAAACAGCCTGGCTGGATAATAATACGCTTTTTGTCCTGATGACCGGGGAAGAAGGTTCCGGGATTTACAAGCTGGATAGGGAGAAAAAAAGCTGGAAAACTGTCTTGAAACCTGGGTTCCATTCCCTTGCAGGGCTTCAAGAGGCATACGGACTTTTGTATTTCACAAGTGACCGTGTGGACAACACAGATAATATTTTCTGCCTTGACCCTGAAAACGGAAGTATCCTGAAATATACCAACGCCAGGTTCGGGGCCTTTGATCCCCTGCCACCCGGCACTGAGAAGGAGAAGTATCTGTATTATTCAAATTATTCGGTCTGCGGGTATCAGCTTACCAGGCTGCATACAGACAGCCTGATTCTTAAACCTGCAGACTGGAAGGAGCAGCCGTCAGATCCTTTTATCCTGGCCCCGTCTCCGGATTTCAACATAGACAACCTGCGTGTACCGGAAAATCTTTCCTACCCTGTCAAAAAATACACCAAAATTCTGAACGCCTTCAGGTTCCATTCCTGGATGCCTTTTTATTTCAACTACAACGAAATAGAGCAATTCACTTTCCAGACCTATTACAACACGGTGGCTGCCGGTGCCACCATCATGTCACAGAATACCCTCGGCACGCTTACTTCTGTGCTGGGATACTCCTATCACAAGGGTTTTCATACCGGTCACCTGAGGTTGGATTATTCGGGCCTGCTCCCTGTTTTTTCCCTCAAGCTTGATATTAACAACCGTCCCCGTATTCATACTTTTTCTGTGGAAGAGTTACAGCACCGGCGCTGGGTATCGGATACCCTGGGAACACCCTCGGTGGAAGCCTCCCTGCAGGCCTATATTCCCTTCACCTTCCACCGTCACGGATGGCAACGCGGACTGGTTCCCTCTCTGAAATACACTTTTTCCAACGACAGTTACCAAATCCCCGGACCCGCCACTGATCTGCTGAACCATCTCTTACAGGCCGGTCTGCAATATTACCAAATGGTCAACCTTGCCCCCCGGGATATTTTTCCCAGGCTGGGATTCGGTGTCAACCTGCAGACAGCTCTTTCTCCGGGTACCGGAAATCTGTTTACCAACATCCTGTACCTTCAGGCTTACGGATACCTTCCGGGGATAATGCGCAACCAGGCACTTAAATGGAGTGTGGCCTGGCAGCAGCAACAAATCAAAGACCGCTATTTCTACCTGGCAACGTTCCTCTCCCCGCCCCGGGGCATGAAAGACCGGATCCTGTCTCCCACGGGTTTCAAAGCCTCGGCCGATTATGCCATTCCCATCTGGGCAGGAGATCCTTCCATTCCCGATATTATTTACATCAAACGCTTCCAGGTTATCCCGTTTGCCGATTACATGCATACACGGCAGCAAGACCAGACCAAAAAACACTACTGGTCTGTGGGAACCGATCTGCTGATGGATTTCCACCTCTTCCGCATAGGAACGGCCCTCATTGCCGGCATACGCTATGCCTATACATGTGAGGATAAACACCACGTTGAATTCTTGTTTTCAATACCTGCTTTTTACTGATTCTTTATGAAATTCCTGCGTTTTTTCTCTCCTTACGAGTGGTTTCTTCTGACGACAATCATAGCGCTCAACTTTGCCGTTTTTTTCATAACGGGGGAATGGGATGCCCTTTCTGCAATTGCCACCGTTTCTGGTGTTCTGTGTGTGGTGCTGGTTGCCAAGGGTCATATTTCCAATTACCTCTTTGGACTGATACAGGTAAGCCTGTATACATACCTTTCCTGGGGCGTGGGCTACTGGGGCGAGGTGGCCCTGAACGGATTGTATTATGTTCCCATGCAGTTTATCGGATTTTTCATGTGGAGAAGACGCACCCGGGAAGGCAGCCGTACCCGTGTCAAAGCAAAAAACCTGACCAAAAAACAGCGCCTGGTTCTGGCAGTGGTCTGCCTTGTGCTGATTGTTGGAGGAGGCCTGATCCTGGATTATTTTGAAGACCCGGCCCCTTTTCTTGATTCGGCCACAACATTCCTGTCCATTGTGGCCATGTTTCTTATGGTAAAAACGTATTCGGAACAGTGGTATCTATGGATCATTGTCAACCTGGCAACCATCACCATGTGGAGTATGGCCTATTTCAACGAGCGCCAGGCCAGCCATCTGATTATTGCCTCTATGTGGTGTGTATACCTGCTTAACTCCATTCACGGCCTGGTAGTGTGGAAAAAGGCTGCCAAATCTGCCTCGCTGACAAATTGACAGATATCGGGTCATGGCATTGATTTTGCCTTATGAAGCTTTGTTGACTGAAAATATAACATTCAATAATTAACATTAAAAATTTTATCTAAGATGAAAATCAAACCTTTAGCAGATCGCGTAGTCGTTCAGCCGCAGGAAGCTGAGACCAAGACAGCCTCGGGATTGTATATTCCCGACACAGCAAAAGAAAAACCCCAGCGTGGAAAAATCGTAGCAGTGGGAAGCGGAAAAAAAGATGAGCCTATGGAATTGAAAGAAGGTGACATGGTGCTTTACGGCAAATATGCCGGAACAGAAATCAATATTGACGGAGAAGAATATCTTATTATGCGTCAATCAGATGTATTAGCCATTATTTAAATTAACCCAGTAAAAACCAAATTATCATGGCAAAAGAAATCAAATACAATATTGAAGCACGTTCCCTGATGAAAGAAGGGGTAGATGCTTTGACAAATGCCGTTAAAGTCACTTTAGGTCCCAAAGGACGCAATGTGGTGATCGATAAAAAATACGGGGCTCCCCAGATCACAAAAGATGGTGTAACGGTCGCAAAGGAGATCGAACTGGAAGACCCGTTTGCCAACATGGGCGCACAGATTGTTAAGGAAGTTGCATCAAAGACCAACGACCAGGCCGGCGACGGGACAACCACCGCTACCGTTCTGGCTCAGTCCATCATCAATGTGGGACTGAAAAACGTGACTGCCGGAGCCAATCCCATGAATCTGAAACGTGGCATTGACAAGGCGGTGGATACTGTTGTAGCCAGCCTTAAGAAACAAAGCCAGCAGGTGGGTGATGACCTGTCCAAAATTGAACAGGTTGCTGCCGTTTCTGCCAACAACGACCATACCATTGGCAGGCTGATTGCCGAGGCCATGGGGAAAGTCAAAAAAGAGGGTGTGGTAACCGTCGAGGAAGCCAAAGGAACCGATACAGAAGTAAAGGTGGTGGAAGGAATGCAATTTGACCGGGGTTATATCTCGGCCTATTTCATTACCAATTCGGAAAAAATGGAAGCTGTCCTGGAAAATCCCCTCATCCTGATCACCGACAAGAAAATATCGACCATGAAAGACCTTATGCCGTTGCTGGAACCTGTTGCCCAGAACGGCCGTTCCCTGCTGATCATTGCCGAGGATATAGATGGTGAGGCTTTGGCAACTTTGGTGGTCAACCGCCTGCGCGGAACCCTGAAGATCGCCGCTGTAAAAGCCCCGGGCTTTGGCGACCGCCGCAAGGAAATGCTTGAAGACATCGCTATCCTGACCGGTGGAACTGTTATTACCGAAGATAAGGGCATCCGGCTTGAATCCACCACCATGGACATGCTGGGCGCTGCAGAGAAAGTGGTCATAGATAAGGAAAACACAACCATCGTTAACGGTGGCGGTGAAAAGAAGGCCATTGACGGACGCATTGCCCAGATCCGCAAACAAATGGAAATCACCACAAGTGATTACGACAAGGAAAAACTGCAGGAACGCCTGGCCAAACTCTCAGGCGGTGTAGCCGTGCTGTATGTGGGGGCTGCTTCCGAAGTAGAGATGAAGTCCAAGAAAGACCTGGTAGAAGACGCCCTGAACGCCACCCGTGCCGCCATTGAGGAAGGTTTCGTTCCCGGAGGCGGTGTGGCTTACATCCGCGCCATTGATGATCTCAAAAAGCTGAAACCAGAAAATGACGATGAAGCTACCGGTATCGCCATTGTAGCCCGCGCCATTGAAGAGCCTCTGCGCTTGATTGTGGAAAATGCCGGACAGGAAGGCAGCATTGTAGCCCAGAAGGTGCGTGAGGGCAAAGGTGATTTCGGGTACAATGCCTGGACCGATTCCTACGAGTATCTTTTTGCCTCGGGCGTGATTGATCCTACCAAAGTGGCCAGGGTTGCTCTGGAAAATGCAGGCTCTGTTGCAGGCATGTTCCTGACTACCGAATGTGTTCTGGTAGAAAAGAAAGAAGAGAACCCCCCTATGCCGGCAGCTAATCCCGGAATGGGCGGAATGATGTAATAGTCAGTATTTTATAGTGCCAGAGAACACGGCGGGCCTTTGTCTGTCGTGTTCTTTTTTTATGTATCTTCGTTTTTATGAAGACACTGTGCCTGCTGCCCTGGCTCGTTCTTTTGCTGACAGGATGCCGTGCAGACCATCCTGCCGGTATCCGGGGATTGCTCCTGGCTTCTGACCAGAGTGCAGATGCCTGGGAGCAAAGGTTCCCGTTGGGCAACGGCAGGCTGGGTGCCATGCCTGACGGAGGCGTTGCCTCGGAAAACATCATCCTGAACGAAATATCACTCTGGTCGGGATCTCCTGCAGAGGACCTGCGGTCAGGAACACACCGGGTCCTCCCTTTGGTCCGGGAACTGCTTTATAAAGGTCACACGGCACAGGCACAAGAGTTAATGTTCCGTTTTTTCAAAGCCAGGACAGCAGGGTCGGACGGAAGCGAAGGGGCCCAAAACACCTTTGGAAGTTACCAGGTCCTCGGCTCGGCAGTATTCGATTTTTCTTATGACTCTGCATGGTCAGGAGCTACCGGCTATAACAGGATGCTGGATATTTCCACGGCTACGGCATTCACTTCCTTTGAAATTGAAGGGATAACTTATACAAGGGAATGCTTTACCTCGCTTGAGAACGATGTTCTGGTCATGCACCTTTCCGCATCTATGCCACATGCACTGACTTTCCGCTCTACTTTCACACGTCCGGAACAGGCCCGTGTTTATGCTAGTGATAACGCCCTGATTATGGAAGGCACCCTGAGTTCAGGAGTGGCAGATGTTCAGGGGATGCGTTTTTACACACGCCTGGATATCATACCTTCTGGTGGCGGCAGGTTATCTTGTGTTCAGGATTCGCTCATCCTGACCGGCGCCACAGAGGCCACTGTGATCATATCTGCGGCAACAAATTACCAGGTAAAGACCATGAGCCTGGGTCGTGACTCCTCTTTCATGAAACAGGCCGATTCACTGTCTTTCTTTGCCCGCAGTCAATCCTACCCCGACTTGAAGAAGAACCATGTAGACAGGTACCAGTCTCTTTTTCACCGGGTAGATTTACAACTTCCCGATTCCTCGGCTTTCTTGTTCCATTATGGGCGTTACCTGCTCATTTCTTCTACCCGTGAGGGATTGCTTCCTCCCAACCTGCAGGGTCTGTGGACCCCTTATGTGCAAACCCCCCGTAATGGCGCCTACGACATGAACATGCACCTGCAGATGAATTTATGGCCGGCTCTGAAAACCAACCTTGCCGAGTTGCATCTTCCACTGCTCGACTTTACTGCCCGGTTGTCGGAAAAGGGCAAGGCAACAGCCCGTGAATACTACAACGCTCCGGGGTGGGTAGTGCATGCCAAAACCAACATCTGGGGTTTCACTGCCCCGGGACATGTTACCGCCTGGGAAGCCTATAATGCAGGGGGAGCCTGGTTATGTTCGCATTTGTGGGAGCATTATCGCTTTACCATGGATCAGGACCAGTTGCGTAAACAGTATCCTATCATGAAGGAGGCGGCCCTTTTCTATCTTTCCAACCTGATGGAAGAACCCCTCCAGGGATGGTTGGTTCCCGCCCCGTCCATGTCTTACGGCAATATGTACTATCAGGTGGACGAAAGCTCCCCCAACAAATTGACCGTACCGCTTTTCCTGTCTATGGGCTCTTCTGCAGATGTTCAAACGGTGCGCGAATTGTTTTCCAACGTCATCTCTGCCCATAAAATCCTGTTGAACACAGACGATTTTCCATTGATATACAAGCTGGAAGAATCCCTTGACCGGCTTCCTCCGGGTAAGATCGGGACCAACGGGATCCTGCTAAGGTGGTTGTACGATCATCCCGAAGAAGATAGGCGCTCACGCAATGTTTCGCAGCTTTATGCCTTGTATCCCGGGAATGAAATGGCCGTAAAAGATACGCACCTGCTCCAGGCCTGCCGCATCACACTTGAAAGTATGGGCAACGGTGGATCGGGATGGCAAATGGCCTGGAATGTAAACCTGCTGGCCAGGCTTGGAGATGGTTCCGGGGCCGCCGCAATCCTAAAGGAAATGATGTCTCCCGCCCTGAAAGAAAGCCCTTCCCCATACCTTAACCGTGGCCTGAAAACGGTTACCCTTCTGGGCCCGGGAATATATCCCAACGGCTTTTCATCCAATCCTCCATTCCGGATTGACGGCAACCTGGGGGCCTGTGCGGGTATTGCAGAAATGCTGCTTCAAAGCCACCAGGGATTCATAGAGGTGTTGCCGGCCATACCTCCTGAATGGGAAACAGGTGGTTCTTTTTCAGGCCTCTGTGCCAGGGGGGGTGCCACCGTATCATGCGTCTGGAAAGACGGGCAGGTGCGAAAGATCGTAATCTGCGCTACGGCCGGTAACACCTTTCTGCTTAAAGTTCCGGAAAATTTCCACCGCATGAAAAATAAATACGTCTCGATTTCTCTCAATAAGGGAGAACAAATAACTTTGCACACCAGGAGTAAAATGTAAATCAATCCCATGACCACAAAGAGTAAGACCAGTGATTTCCGCATCGGATGCCATCTTTCCGCATCGGAAGGCTACCTGTCCATGGCCAAAACAGCCGTACAGATAGGCGCCAACACCTTTCAGTTCTTCACACGTAATCCACGTGGCGGGGCTGCAAAACCCATAGATCCGGAAGATATAGCTGCCTTCCTGGATTATTCAAAGCAAAACGATATAGGTCCCATCCTTGCTCACGCCTCCTATACCATGAACCTGTGCGCCGCCGAAGAACGTATCCGGGATTTTGCACGCAACACCCTGGTCGATGACCTGTTCAGGATGGAATTCACCCCCGGCAATCTGTATAACCTGCACCCGGGAAACCATGTGCAACAAGGGGTTGAAAAAGGCATAGCGCTGATTGCAGAAGCCCTGAATGAAGCCATAACCAAAGAACAAACCACCTTAGTCCTGCTCGAAACCATGGCCGGTAAAGGCAGTGAGATCGGCAGAACTTTTGAGGAAATCAGGGCAATTATTGACCGTGTCAATTTTCGCGACCGGCTGGGCGTATGCATGGACACGTGCCATGTCTTTGATGCCGGCTATGACATAAAAAACGATACAGACCGGGTGCTGGAAACATTTGATAAAGTGATTGGCCTGGACCGGTTGAAGGCAATCCATATCAACGACACAAAAAATCCTTTTCAAAGCCATAAGGACCGGCACGAAACCATTGGCAACGGGTACCTGGGTATTGAAACATTCCGCAAGGTGATCAACCATCCGGCCTTGAGGAACCTGCCCTTTTACCTGGAAACACCCAATGAGCTTCCGGGGTATGCCAGTGAGATCGCCTTATTAAAAACAGAGCGAACAGGGGCATAGGCTGCAAGGAACCCGATTCCCAGCACGGTTAATGAAACCAGAAGCATGTCAATCCATTGAACGTCAACCGGGTAATCTGTCACCACAAAACTTCCGGGAAGCGAGATCAAACCAAACCGGGCCTGTATAAAGCAGAGAAACAGGCCTGCTATCATTCCAGACGCCCATCCAATAACAGAAATGAGCCATCCTTCCATGATGAAAATCCGGCTGATGAGTCCGGGCCGGGCACCCATGCTGGCTAGCACGGCGATATCTTCCTTTTTTTCCAGGATGAGCATGCTCAGGGAACTGAGCACATTGCTGGAAATGATCACCACGATAAAACCCAGCAGGAAAAATATGATCACTTTCTCTGTGGTCATCATCCTGTACAGGGTTTCGTTCAGTTGGTAACGGGTGAGCACCTTATAGGACGCTCCCAGGCTTGTTTCAATGTCCTTTTTAAGCGATCTGGCGTCCTTTTTCCCCTGCGTTCTGATCTCTATATGGGAAACCCTTTGCTCATAGTTTAAAAGCCTTCTGGCCGTTTCCAACGGGACCAGAATATGGTCGGCATCGTAACGCTGTTCCACGGAAAAAATGCCTGCCGGAAAGAGTTTTTCCCGTGTCAGGGAGGCCATGGGATTGAGCGGGGAAAAAACGGCATCTTTTTTTGGATAGTAAATCCATAAGGGATCGACAAAGGCAACGTTCATACCCAGGTTGTTTGCCAGGGTCCTTCCCACGACGGCTTCTTCTACCTCACCAAAATAGACATCGAATGTGCCGCTTATAACGTGTTTCTGCAAAGGAGAACTGGCCATAAAAGTACTGTCCACCCCTTTCATGGTGGCCACGGCCTGTTGGTTCCTGTATTGTAAAAACACCGTTTCCTCAATAACAGGGCAAAAGGCGGTAACCCGCGCGTCTGTCTTGAACTGTGAAAATTCCTGTATTCCGGGTAAGGTTTTCCCTTCTGTGTTTTTTATCACCAGATCAGGATCAAAGGTATTGTACATGCCCTTGACCAGATTGTCAAAACCGTTGTACACAGACATGACCACAACCAGCGCCATGGTGCCCAGGGTGATCCCTGTGGCACTGATGGCCGATATCACATTGATGATCTGTCTGGATTTCTTAGCCAGCAAATACCTCCATGCAATGAAAAAGGCAAGTTTCAAAATGGCTGCTGTATTATTTCTTCAGTAATTCATCTATGTGATGGGCGTAATCCAGGGAATCGTCCAGAAAAAATACCAGTTCCGGAACAATACGCAGTTGCTTTGCAACAAGTCGTCCCAGTTCTCCCCGGATGGTGCGGTTCTGCTCCTGTATCTGTTTTAAAACATCTTTAGACTTTTCAGAAGGAAAAACACTGATCCAGACATGTGCTACCGACAGGTCTGGGCTTATCCGCACGTATACTACAGATATCATGGTCCCGTTGTATTCGCCGGGACCTTTGGCCCGGAAGATTTCCGAAAGATCCTTCTGTATCTGCCGGGACACTTTTAATTGCCTGGTGTTCTGTTCTGTTGCCGGTGCTTTCATAATCAATAGACTTTTATGATAAAATAATTCTTCTTCCCTTTCTGTACCAGCAGGTATTTTCCCTGGATTAACATATCCCGGCTGATAACCATGTCAACAGAATCAACCTTTTCCTTGTTCAGGCTCAGCCCGCCACCCTGGATCAGTTTCCTGCATTCGCCTTTCGAGGGCAGAACAGACGTCCTGACTGCCAGTAAATCGGTTACAGCCAACGGAAGCTCACTTTCAGACAGTTCAAATCTGGGTACTCCCTCAAATACAGACAGAAAAGTTCCCTCGTCCATGACCATAAGTTGTTCCTTTGTGCCGCCTCCAAATAATATCCTGGAAGCTGTAACAGATTTGTTGTATTCTTCTTCACCATGTACCATCTTTGTTACATATTCCGCCAAAACACTTTGCAACAATCTTTTATGAGGTTCTGCCCAATGGGCGTCCCTAAGCTTTTCTATGGTTTCTCTGGGGAGCAGGGTGAATATTTTAATATATTTTTCTGCATCCTCATCGCCCACATTCATCCAGAACTGGTAAAACGCATAGGGACTGGTCTTTTCCGCATCAAGCCACACGTTCCCGGATTCGGTCTTTCCAAATTTTCCTCCGTCTGCTTTGGTGATCAGGGGACATGTCAGGGCAAAGCATTCTCCTCCTTCCTTTCTCCGGATCAGTTCAGCGCCTGTGGTGATATTGCCCCACTGGTCCGATCCGCCCATCTGTAATTTGCATCCGTAATGCCTGTACAAATGCAGGTAATCGTAACCCTGCAAAAGCTGGTAGCTGAATTCGGTGAAGGACATCCCTTCCGCGTCATCTCCGTAAATCCTTTTGCGTACAGAATCCTTGCTCATCATGTAATTGACGGTTATATGCTTTCCTATGTCCCGTATGAAATTCAGGAACGTATAATCTTTTGTCCAGTCATAGTTGTTGAGCAAAAGGGCTCCGTTTGCCTTTGTCTGGTCAAATTCCAGAAAGCGTACCAATTGTTTTCTGATGCATTCCTGGTTATGATGCAATGTGTTTTCATCAAGAAGGTTTCTTTCAGATGATTTCATGGACGGATCCCCTATCATCCCGGTTGCTCCTCCTATCAGGGCAATGGGTCTGTGTCCGGCAACCTGGAAATGCTTGAGCATCATCACACTGACAAGGTGTCCAATGTGCAACGAGTCTGCTGTCGGGTCAATTCCCACGTAAGCTGTGGTCATTTCTTTGTTCAGTAAATCTTCGGTACCCGGCATTATGTCGTGGATCATACCCCTCCAGGTAAGCTCTTCAATAAAATTATTCTTCTTCATCCGCTGTCTTGGTATGTTTTTGCAAAGGTAAAGAATAAAAATTTGTACTTTAGTGGGTTATTTTACTTTTATGATCAGCAGACTGCTTTTACTCACAACACTGCTTCTGGTGCTCTTCTCTTCCTGCGACAAGTGTCAGGAAGAAAAGCGGGAGGAAGCCCCTGCGATAACGCAGCAGGTAAACAAGTATATGCTGGAATTGATGGAAGAAGTATATCTCTGGGAAGAACATATCCCCGACACACTGGACGTGCGTTACGAGTTCGATGAATTTGAGTTTTTTGAAAAGTTGTGTTACCGTACCCAGGACCGCTGGTCTTTCATTACAGATGATGTACAGACCCTGCTCGAAGGGGGCGAAGGCGTGGAAACCACCTTTGGGTATTCCCTGGCCTTTGGGACGTTCTCCAATACCGGTAATTATTTTGCCATTGTCCAGTATGTTTATCCCCAGACCCCCGCGTCTGAAGCCGGGGTGAAACGCGGCACCATTTTTACAGAAGCCGGGGGGAAACCCATAACAAAGGACAATTACACCACCCTGTTCTATGCTCCCTCACTGGAGCTTACCCTGGGCGAACTCAGAGACGGGACCATATACAAGAGCGGAACCCTTTCCTTAACGGCACGCAAGCAGAACCTGAATCCGGTGATTGCCCATACCGTACTGTCCGATCAGGTCAGAAAAGTAGGCTATATCTGCTATACCGATTTCTTTGGGAACTCACAGGATTTGTTTTTCCCTGTTTTCCAGGATTTCAAAAATCAGGGTGTTACAGATATAGTTCTGGACCTGAGGTACAATCTGGGAGGATACCTGAGCGTGGCACGCGCGCTGGCCGGTGTGCTATGTCCTGCCCGGTGCCTGGACGGCAATACCATACTCATAACCAAATCCTGGAACAATCTATACCAGAAGTACTGGAAAGACAATAAACGCAATGACATGCTTTATGAATATTTCCCCAGGCTTTCAGATACCCCGCTCAACCTGAACCTCTCGCGTCTGTTTATACTGACAGGACACAATACGGCCAGTGCATCTGAACTGACCATATGCGGACTGGACCCTTATATGGATGTGATCATGGTGGGAGACGTTACAAGAGGGAAATACACTGCGGCCATGGTATTCCATCCCGAGGAAGATACACAGATAAAGAACTGGGGAGCACAACCTATCGTCTATAAATATGCCAATTCGCTTGGTATTACCGATTTCAAGGACGGATTCACCCCCGATTACCGGGTAGAAGACGTGCTGCTGGGGAATGTCTATCCCCTGGGAGACCCGCGTGAAGCCCTGCTGGCCCGCGCCCTGTCTCTGGCCGGAATGAGCCCGGCAGCCACCCCTGAAGTCCATACCGGAATGCAACTCCCCGAGGTTATATACGAACCTTCTTTCCTCTCCAGGCGCACCGGGTTGTCCCACCATTTGATTGACAAATAACCATATCCTTCATGAAACCTGTAAAATCCATTATCATTCTGGCCCTGCTGGCCTTCTTTATCAACCTCCCTCCTGCTATTTCCCAGACCTTGCTCACACCGCGCTCCAACCTTGAAATGCAACTTTCAGCCATTGAAGGGGTAACCGAGGTTTTCAGACTGGAAAGCACAGAATTCGGGGAAAAATTCCGTCTTCGCTTACGCCAGATGGTCAACCATGATGACATCATCTACGGTTTTTTTGAACAACAGATTTTTGTCATGCACGCCGGATACGATCGTCCCACCGTATTGGTAACAGAGGGGTATGGGGCCGGATATGCCGCCAGGCCGGGATACCGGGAAGAATTGTCCCGCCTTCTGAATGCCAATCTGATTGTAGTGGAACACCGTTATTTTGGTGAATCAGTCCCCTCGCCTCGCCGATGGGAGTTCCTTGATGTACAGTCAGCCATGACAGACTTGCACAAAATCCGGGAAAAGCTGGGAGCCATTTATACCAACAAATGGATTGCCACCGGGATCAGCAAAGGCGGACAGACCGCCCTGATGTACCGGACACTATATCCGGACGATGTGGATATCACCGTTTGCTACGTAGCCCCACTTTGTCAGGGTGTAGAGGACGGCAGGCACGAGCCGTTCATTGCCAGGAAGGCAGGTACGCCTGAAGCACGCCAAAAAGTGCTTGATTTTCAGAAAGAAATTTTGATCCGCAAGGATAGCCTTATGCCGCACTTTGAAAAATTCTGCGACACAACAGGACTTCATTTTACCCGGCCTGTAAACGAAATATTCGACTACTGCGTTCTGGAGTATTCCTTTGCCTTCTGGCAATGGGGAACAGATCCCCAGACCATCCCCGGCCAGCAGGCTCCGGATGAGGTACTTCTTGCCCACCTGTTAAAAATCGCTTCTCCGGATTATTTTGTCAGGGATTCTCCCATCATGCCTTTTTTCATACAGGCGGCACGCGAACTGGGCTATTATGGTTATGACACAACGCCATTCCGGTTCAAAGTATCCCGAACCCGGTTTGTTCCTGAAAAAGAAAAGAAAAGCCTGTTAGGCAAAAAAAAGGAATCTGGCCAGGAGTCACCTCAGGCAAAGGATTCAGTCCGGAAAGCTCCTGCCGGAAAATGGGTAACAAAGAAAGTTCCCGCTATGGAACTTAAATCTGCAAAACGGTACCTGAAAGACCTTTTCTTACCCGATTTTTACAAACCGCTTTTTCATAAATCCATGTACCGGCTGCAGCGTGATTTTGTTAAAAAAACCGATGCCCGCCTGGTATTCATATACGGGGAATGGGATCCGTGGACGGCTGCTGCCGTTCCCGACCCGGGCAAACCCAATGTTTTGTATTATGTGCAGCCCGGCGGGAGCCATCGTGCCCGTATAGCCACCCTGCCCGAATCTATGAAGGATGCATTGCTCAACCAATTGGAATCCTGGCTGAACGAATAACTTTTTTATGGACAATTTCACACCTTTAACCCTTAACGATCAGGGAATTATTAAGCCGTACCTTCTTAAAGCCGGCAAGGCCGCAACTGAATACAGCTTTGCCACCTTGTATATGTGGTCCGGTATATACCACACCGATTACCGCATCATTTCCTGCTGTCAGGACCAGCTGCTGCTAATCAGAAGCCGCAGGAAAAAGGAGGACCCTTTTCATTTTTTATATCCAATGAGTCTGAACGGTTTAGTCCCTGCCAAGACTGCCCTGAAAGCGCTGTCCGAGGTTTCCGGTGATGTCCCTTTTAGTGTTGGTGCGCTTTCTGCAGAAGAAGCGGGGCAACTTACGGCTGCATCGTCTGTACCCGTTAAGATGCAATCCCTGCGTGATTCCTATGACTACGTGTATAAGGCATCGGACCTGGCCAATTTGCAGGGAAAGAAGTACCAGTCTAAAAGGAATCATTTGAATGCATTTTTCAATGCATATCCGGACTATCAGGTGCTTCATATCACGCGGGAACACATCCCTGCCTGTCTTGAGATGAATCAAGCCTGGTGCCAGCTCATGGGCTGCAGCCAGGATATTGGCCTGGAGCAGGAGTCCTGTGCTGTAAAAAGGGCTTTCAAAGGTTTTGAGGAATTGGGGCTGGAGGGTTTAATGCTCCTTATAGAAGGAAAAATCATTGCTTATACCCTGGGGGAATTGTTAACCAATAACACCTGGCTGGTACATGTGGAAAAGTCATTCCCCCAATTCAGAGGCGCCTACCAGGCAATAAACATGCTCTTTGTCCATTATGCCATGGAGAAATATCCTCAGGTGGAATATATCAACCGGGAAGATGATTCCGGCGATATGGGGCTACGCAAAGCCAAGTTAAGTTACCGCCCGGCTTTTTTTGCAGAAAAGTACATGGTACAGGTTAACCAACCAGCCACACTATGACGTGGTCATCCAATGTTTTGTATTCCAGGGTAAAAGACTCTTCAAGGCCATCCCTTTGATAAAAACAGGCATCTATTTCGCCCGATTCTCTGGGGGTGAACCTTTCAACTTCTATTTGCTCAACGTAATCTACATCGGGCTGGGACATGTATTTGAACAAGGCTTCCTTGACACACCATATCAGGGCCAGCTGAAGTCGGCGGACTTCGGGCTTTTCCGAAAGGAAATCCATTTCTGATTCCCTGACGGCCTTTTTTTCAACCGCCGAAAAATTGCGCCCAAGCGATTCTATGTCAACTCCCACGTTGTTTTCCGGGTGTGTCAGCACACAGGCAAAACGGCGTGTATGTGCTATGCTCAGCTCTATGATGGAATTTTGTAGAAACGGCCTTCCATTTTCATGATAACCCAGGTATACCTTTTCCTGAAATATGTGTTGGAGAATGGCCCTTACGGCAAGACGCTCAAGCCGGCGCTGGGGATTTGTGATATACGAGAGTTCTTCCTCTTCTTCATTGGGAAGCGTGCATATTTCTTTTAATTGTTCCTCGGTTTCGGTTATCTCCCAGACAACAATTTGAGCCCCGTTCTTAAATTGCTCTTGATAATACAATCCCATATTTGCGGCAAATATAAGAACAAATCCTAAATCCTGAAAAGACCAAAAAAAGCAGAACCGCTTCCTGTCATAGAGGCATACACGGCTCCTTCTTCATAAAGGGCTTCTTTAAATTGTCTTGCCTGAGGGTGCTTCTGAAAGACAACTTCTTCAAAATCATTAACTACTGTGTGTTTCCAGGATTCTACCGGTTGGCGCAGAAGGTCGCGTAAAGAAATCCTGTTGTTCTGGGGTTTGACGGCCGCATAGGCCTCGGCGGTTGAAATAAAAAAGGGAGGAAAGCGCAATTCAATACGGTAAGGACTCAGATCAATGGTAAAAGGCTCCAGCACATCCCCCTTACCGGTAGCGAAGTACGGCCGGGCGGGTAGCGACTGCATAAAGAAAGGAACATCACTGCCCATTTGCAGGGCATAAGACAGCAATTTCTCCCGGTCCAGTCCCAATTCAAAATGCTTGTTCAGGACCTGAAGGCATACAGCTCCGTCGGAGGAACCCCCGCCCAGTCCCGAACCCGGGGGAATCTGCTTGTAAAGGTGCATCTCTACAGGAGAGAGCTTGTAATGCTCTGCAAGCAGGTGGTAAGCCCTGACGCAGAGGTTTGATGTATGGTGTCCTGCAACAGGAAGTCCATAAAGAAACAACCGCACATCCTGCTGTGCGCCGGGGGCATCGGTTATTTCAAGTATATCACACAGGTGATGCGGAACAAAAAGTGTTTCAATATTGTGGTAACCGTCTGCTCTTTTTTCAAGCACATGCAAACCCAGGTTTATCTTGGAAAAAGGATATACTACGGTAGTGGCCATAAAAAAGCTTTTAACTGCATTTTGAATAACCGCAACTCATGCATAAAAGGCACCCCTCCTGGTATATCAGGTTACGGGCCCCGCATTTTTCACACTCTGTCCCCGAAGAGTCCTTTGTCCCGTTGGGGATGTATCTCTTGAGGGCTCTTTCTACGCCTGTCCGCCAGTTGTTGATGGTCTGGCTGTCCAGTTCCAGTGAAGAAACCAGGTGTACCACCTCTTCTACCGGAAGACCGTTGCGCAAAACACCTGATATCAATTTGGCATAATTCCAATATGCCTGGTTGAACATATGGGAAATGCCTCCCACCGTATTGGGATAACCATATTTGTCGACAAAGCTGAAGTCATAGCGGGAACCTTTGGGTTCCACCACCTTGATAACCTTTCCCATGGTAATTGATTTGGGAATGACCCGGGTGTCCTCGTCCAGTTTCCCGGTAAAGATTTCGTATGGGCGTCCTTCATACAGTCCTACAAATGCAATCCACTGTTCATTGGCGTTTTTGAACCGTATGACTTCTGCCTCCAGTTCCACAGGCCGTTCCTTGGGCATGGACTTCATGACTTTCCCGCCTTTCTCCGTAGAATCTGCAGCAACCAGGACTCCGGAACGGCTCCCTTCACGGTATACTGTTATGCCTTTGCAGCCCCATTCCCAGGCGGTTTTGTATACTTTGGCCACCATTTCTTCCGATATGTCTGCAGGCAGGTTCACGGTAACACTTATGGAATGATCCACCCATTTCTGCAACTGGCCCTGCATCTTAACCTTGGCGACCCAGTCCACATCGCTCGATGTTGCTTTATAATAGGGGGACTTCTGTACCAGTTCCTGCAAGGCATCTTTATCCATCTGTAGCACATTGTTCCGGTCATAACCGTTGATCTGTGCCCAATCAAGGAATTTGTGGTGAAATACGTTATATTCCTCAAAGGAGTCACCCATTTTATCGGTAAAAGAAATATTCACGTTCTTATCGTTTGGATTAACCTTTTTACGGCGCTGATAAACAGGCATAAATACCTGTTCAATTCCACTTGTTGTTTGTGTCATCAGGCTGGTGGTCCCGGTAGGGGCTATGGTTAACATGGAAATATTTCGTCTTCCGGTTTTGATCATCTGCCGATACAACTCCTCATCTTCCTGGCGAATACGCTCAATCATCGGGTTGCGCAACTCCCTGTTGGCATCGTACAGGGGAAACGGTCCCCGTTCCTGAGCCATGATAACCGAAGAGCGATACGCTGCCAGCGCCAGTGTTTTCTGTACCTGTACCCCCGTCTGTATGGCTTCTTCCGATCCGTAGCGCAGACCCAGTGCGGCCAGCATATCCCCTTCTGCTGTGATACCCAGCCCGGTACGCCTTCCACCGAGTGTTTTTTCTTTGATTTTGAGCCATAATTCGCGTTCTGTCCTTTTGATCACCTCGTCTTCAGGGTCCCTGTCCAGTTTTTCAATGATCCGGTCTATCTTTTCCATCTCCAGGTCCACCAGGTCGTCATTCAGTCGCATGGCTTTGATCACGTGTTCCTTGAAAAGCGTCACATTAAACCTTGCCTCGGGGGTAAAGGGTTTTTCCACATAGGAATAGAGATTGATGGCAATCAGGCGGCATGAGTCATAGGGACATAGCGGAATTTCCCCGCAGGGATTGGTGCTTACTGTACGGTAACCCAGGTCTGCATAGCAGTCGGCCACCGATTCTCGAATGATCGTATCCCAGAACAACACACCGGGCTCTGCCGATTTCCAGGCATTGTGGATAATCTTTTTCCACAGGGCTGCCGCATCAATTTCTTTTTTATACTTTGGATTTGCAGAATCTACAGGGTACTGCTGGATATACGGTTTGCCCGACAAGGCCGCCTGCATGAATTCGTCATCAATTTTTACCGATACATTGGCTCCGGTCACTTTGTTCTGTTCTAGCTTGGCATCTATGAATTGTTCCGCATCGGGGTGCTTCACAGAGATGGAGAGCATCAACGCTCCGCGCCGTCCGTCCTGGGCAACCTCCCTTGTGGAATTGGAATACCTTTCCATAAACGGGACCACCCCTGTCGAGGTAAGGGCCGAGTTGAGCACCGGAGATCCTCCGGGGCGGATGTGGGACAGATCGTGACCAACGCCCCCGCGGCGTTTCATCAGCTGGACCTGTTCTTCGTCTATCTTGAGGATTCCCCCGTAAGAGTCGGCGGGTTTCTCGTGGCCAATTACAAAACAATTGGACAGGGAAGCTATCTGGTGATCGTTCCCTATGCCCGACATGGGGCCTCCCTGAGGAATGACGTATTTGAAATGGTCCAGCAAATAAAAAATTTCCTTTTCGCTCATGGGTTTCGGATACTTGTTTTCTATCCTGGCAAACTCACGGGCCAACCTCTGGTGCATGTCTTTGGGTGTGCATTCGTACAGGTTCCCAAAAGAGTCTTTCATAGCATATTTGTTGATCCAGACAGATGCGGCCAACTCGTCTCCGTTGAAATACTTCATGGTTTTTGCCAAGGCTTCCTCGTAGGGAAAAATTACCTTTGCATTCTTTGTTTCAGAATCCATCACGCTAAAAATAAGAAGGTTACTAATTATGTTTTTTCCTCAGTGGAAAAGGGAATTGCAAGTTAGCTCAAACGTTTCTTGATTGACAGAGAATAGGTGAAAAGATATGCACAAAATTTTTAACAACAATGCATGGTGCAATGTGAACATCTTGTGAATTCGCCACGCAACCGGCTTTCCACCATTTTTTCCAACCTTGAACGGATAGACCGGGTGTGCACCCGGTCCAGCACATCCTGGACAAAAGCCATCTGCTGGAGCATTTGCGCTTCGGCCAGGGAAATTCCCCTGGAACGCAGATAAAAAAGGCCCAGTTCATCAAGGCGTCCAATGGTCGCCCCGTGCGAACATTTTACATCGTCTGCATAGATTTCAAGCTGTGGTTTGGTGGTAATCTTAGCTTCACGGGTCAGAAGCAGGTTGTGGTTGGCCTGGTAGGCTTGTGTCTTCTGCGCCCCGGGAGCGACATATATAGCTCCGTTGAAAGAAGCTCTGGCCTTGTTGTCCAGAATTCCCTTGAACAGCTGTTGTGAATGGCAGCCTTCGCTTAGGTGACGTACAGCAATATCATAATGAACTGCCTGTTCTCTGTCTGCCAGGTACAGTCCATCCAGGTTGCACGTGGCTCCCGGCTGTGGCATACTCACCTGTAACTTGTTTTGTATGGTCCCTCCATAAAGACTCAGGATGTGGCAATCCAGTTGCGAATCCCTGTCAAGTCCGGCCTTTATGTCAAGACAGTACCTGGAAAGTTCGTGCTCGTTCTGCATGAAAAGAATATCCAGCCTGGCTCCCTGCCCAAGTTTTATTTGTGAAAAACGGAAGGTCCTGTACAAGTATTCATTCAGGGTATGATCACAGACAATCACCTGTGCAGAAGCTCCTGCAGCCAGCTCCCAGGAGGTGGAAAATTCCAGGGGTTGCGGCAGGTCTTCACTACGCACACTGATAATCTGGATGGGCTCGTCTGAATGATCCCCGGTAATATGCAACCGCAGGCCCATCTGGTCCGGTCCCTTTTGCAACACGATCCCGCCGGCATCGGACACGGGGTCCTGCAAGATGCCGTCCATCAGGAATACCTGCCTGATATTGGCATTAGGAACGGTACAGCTGAAAACACGCCGTACTTCCGGCATATAGGTATATTCAGTCATGGCTAATTAATAATATGATCGTATCCTCTGTTTTCCACCTCGGCCGCCAGTTCTTTCCCGGCTGTACGGATAATCTGTCCCTTATATATTACGTGTACTATATCCGGCACAATATAATCGAGCAGGCGCTGATAGTGTGTAATCACCACAAATGCATTTTCCACCGTTTTCAATTTATTGACACCCTGTGCCACAACACGCAGTGCATCCACATCCAGCCCGCTGTCTGTTTCGTCAAGAAACGCAAGCCTGGGCTCAAGCATGGCCATCTGGAAAATCTCGTTCCTTTTCTTTTCCCCACCCGAAAAGCCCACATTCACGCCCCTCCCCACAAAAGAGGGATCCATCTGCACAATGGCCATTTTTTCACGCATGATTTTGAGAAATTCTGCCGATGACAACGGAGGCAGGTTTTTGTGTTTTCTTTGCTCGTTAACGGCCGCTTTCATGAAATTCACGTTGGTCAGACCCGGTATTTCGACCGGATACTGGAATCCAAGGAATAATCCCATGCGTGCCCTTTCCTCCGGAGTCATTGCAAACAGATCCTGCCCCATAAAATGGGCAGATCCTCCGGTAACGGTAAACATTTCCCTTCCTGCCAGCACAGCCGCAAGGGTTGATTTCCCGGATCCGTTAGGGCCCATGATGGCGTGAATCTCTCCCTGCTTTATTTCCAGATTTATTCCCCTGAGGATTTCCTTATCCCCAATATTTACATGTAAATCTTTAATGCTTAACATAACATTTTTTGTTTTTTCCACTCCTTCTTCCAGTGAAACACCCCAATAATATTTAAAACCAGGAAGCACATGGCAACAATTGGCATAAACACCAGACCGTTAGAGACATACAAAATCACATTCCCAATGTTGAGGGCTACCCAGAATATCCAGCACTCCCATTTTTTCTGTGCCGCCAGGATCTGTGCTGCGAGCATCAGGCCGGCCACCAGCGAATCCAGGTAGGGTGTACTGGCAGGCGGAAACGCTTGTGAAATGATATGAAGTTTTGTCAGGATAAATCCCCAGACCAGCACAAAACAGGCTAACAGGATGACGTACATCACCCGTTGCCGGTTGTTGAGAAAAGTTATCCTGAGCTGGTTGTTACTGTTCTTTTCACCCTGGCCCGGCCTGGTCCAGCGGTACAATCCGTAGATGTTGATCCCCAAAGAAACAGGCTGCAACAACATGTTGGTATACAAGTTTTTCTGAAGAAACATCATAAACAGCAGGGCGGTGTATATGAAGCCGATCCAATAATTTATGGCACGTGCCAGGCTGGCCAGCAGAACCGAAGTCAGCCCAAAGAGAACAGCAAAAAATTCAAGGTAGGAGATGCCTTGTCCCCCTATGACAAAAAATATGTTGTGCAGGTTAAAAAACTCTTTCATCAGCCAACCGTTCCCTCCAGCGAGAGGTTTAATAATTTCTGCGCCTCGACGGCAAACTCCATAGGCAGCTTATTCAGCACTTCACGCGCATAGCCGTTTACTATCAGCCCTACTGCGTCTTCCGGTCCTATACCCCGCTGACGGCAGTAAAAAAGCTGGTCTTCACCAATTTTTGAAGTGGTGGCTTCGTGTTCCACAACAGAACTATCGTTGCTGTTTTCAATAACCGGGAAGGTGTGGGCGCCGCATTTGTCTCCCAGCAGCAAAGAATCACATTGTGAATGGTTCCTGGCATTTTCGGCTCCCGGCAGTATCCTGACCAGTCCCCGGTAAGAATTCTGGCTGTGCCCGGCCGATATGCCTTTGCTCACAATACGGCTGCGGGTGTTTTTCCCGATATGGATCATTTTTGTCCCGGTATCGGCCTGCTGGTAATTCTTTGTAACGGCCACCGAATAAAATTCACTGACCGAATTGTCCCCCTGCAAAATGGTCGAAGGGTATTTCCAGGTAATGGCCGATCCGGTCTCTACCTGTGTCCAGTAGAGCCGGGCATTGGCTCCCTTGCAGATTCCGCGCTTGGTTACAAAATTGTAAATGCCGCCTTTTCCCGCTGAATCGCCCGGGTACCAGTTCTGAACCGTTGAGTATTTCACCTCGGCATCCTGCATGACTACAATTTCAACCACGGCTGCGTGCAGTTGGTTTTCGTCCCGCTGAGGTGCTGTACATCCTTCCAGGTAACTCAGGTAAGAGCCTTCCTCGGCTACAATAAGCGTTCTTTCAAACTGTCCGGTACCGCGGGCGTTGATCCTGAAATAACTGGACAGTTCCATGGGACAGCGCACGCCTTTTGGAATATAGCAGAAAGATCCGTCGGAAAACACAGCGGAATTGAGGGCTGCAAAGAAATTGTCTCCCACGGGCACCACGCTGGCCAGGTATTTTCTGACCAGGGAAGGATAATCCCTGACTGCCTCGGAAAAAGAACAGAAGATGATCCCTTTCTCGGCTAGGGTTTCCTTAAAGGTGGTTTTTACCGAAACAGAATCAAATATGGCATCAACGGCCATTCCGGCCAGCACATTCCTTTCGTGCAGGGGGATGCCCAGTTTGTCAAAGGTGTCGGCCAGAACGGGATCTATCATCCCCGCTTCTGTTCCCGAGGCAGGCTTTTTGGGCGCTGCATAATAAATAATATCCTGGTAATCAATGGGTGGGATTGTCAGATGAGCCCATTCCGGCATTTTCATAGTCTGCCACTTTCGATACGCATTGAGCCGGAATTCAAGCAGCCACCCAGGCTCTTCTTTTCTTTCAGACAACTTACTTATGGTGGTTTCATCCAATCCTTTTGGAAAAACATCCTGCTCCAGATCCGTCACAAAACCTTGCGCATACTCACTTTCTGCAATTTTTTTCAGTATGTCGTTCTGATTTTCTTTCATAGCCCGCAAATATACCATCTTTTCCGTATTTTTGCGGTATGAGCGATAAAAAAGAACCCTCCAGAACACCTATACGCGACCTGGGTAAATATGTATTGACTGACAGAATTTCAACCCGCTTTACTTCAAGTAATGAAGCAACACTTCAGGGTATCGGGGACGATGCGTCGGTCGCCTGTTTTGGTGAAGCACTAACCGTTTCGGCACAAAAAATGTCGCTCGAGGGAGTGGACTTCGATCTGAGCTATTTTCCCCTTAAATTTATCGGATACAAAACATCTATTCACGCCATGGGACAAGTTATGGCCATGAATGCGGTCCCGCTTCAATTGCTGGTTTGCGTGGGTGTATCCCAGCGCTTTTTTGTTGAGGATCTGGACGAACTCTTTGTAGGTATAGAAGCTGCAGCACGCCTCTACGGGGCCGATGTCACAGCGGTTGACATCCAGTCTTCCTATACGGGATTGAGCCTGGCGGTTACGGCAGTGGGTGAAGGCAACGCCGGCCTTATGACACGCCGCAGCGGAGCCCGTGAGCACGATCTACTTTGCCTGAGTGGCAGTATTGGTGCTGCTTATATGGGGCTGCACCTGCTGCAGCGCGAGAAAAAGGTGTTTAACGGAGAAGCAGGGAAAGACCAACTTCCTGATTTGAAGGGATATGAATACATCCTGGAACAATACCTGAAGCCTGGGTTGCCCCGGGCATTATTGGAAAACCTGAGAAAAGACGACATCGTACCAACCTCTATGTGTTTGCTTTCCAACGGCTTGTCACATGGCATCTTAAGTATTGCAAAAGCGTCGGGAACCGGTGCAAAAGTATACGTCCAGAAGATCCCCATAGCCCGGGAATGTTTTGAATATGCCGAGTCAAATAACAATGAACCTTCTCCGCTTGTGGCCGCTCTCAACGGCGGAGATGATTTTCAAATGCTCTTTACCCTGCCGCTTGCAAGCTATGAAACCCTAAGCAAAGAATACAGCCTGGATATCATAGGACATATCTGTGACGTTTCCGCCGGATGTACCTTAATTACACCGGGCGGAAAATCTATTCCGCTGGAAAGTCCGGGTATGTAAAAGCCCTCTTAGAACTCCACGACAGGAGGCGTTTCGGCCCCTTCGGTTGCCTCAAAATAGGCTTTGCTTTCAAAATTCCTCATTCCTGCAACAATGGAATTGGGGAATTTGCGGATCAGCACGTTGTAAGCCTGGACCACCTGGTTGAAAGTACGCCTTTCCACGGCTATCCTGTTTTCAGTGCCTTCCAGCTGTGCCTGCAATTCCAGGAAGTTCTGATTTGCTTTCAGTTCAGGATAACTTTCCACAACCGCCATCAGGCGCCCCAGTGATTTACCCAGGTCGTCCTGTGCGCTTTGAAAGGCTGCCATGCTTTCTTCTGTCAGGTTAGCGGGGTCAACCGTTATGGATGTGGCCCGGGAACGGGCTTCAATAACGGCTTCCAAAGTTCCCTTTTCAAAATCGGCAGCCCCCTTGACCGTGTTTACCAGGTTGGGGATCAGGTCGGCCCGGCGCTGATAGACATTTTCTACCTGGGCCCATGCCTGAACTGCTTGTTCCTGGGCTTCTACCATCCTGTTGTTGATCCTGACAAACCACATAACCAGCAAGGCTATGATGGCAATGATAATAATCCAGATTGTACTTTTTTTCATTGTTTACTGTATTAAAATAAAATCCAATTGCTTTTGTTCCAGGTTGGCCCTGGAAACACGGATGCGTACCTTCTGTCCCAAAACATACCGGGTACCGTTGTGTGTTCCGGTAATGCTCATGGAATCTTTGTCAAAAACATAATAATCGTCCTGAATATCACGCAGGGCGACCATCCCCTCTATCTGTGTCTGTGCAAGTTCCACATACATACCCCACTCGGTCAGTCCGGTAATTGCACCTTCAAATTCCTGCCCCACTTTATCCTGCATATATTCAACCATTTTGTATTTGATGCTGGCCCGTTCTGCTTCGGTTGCCAATTGCTCGCGTTGCGAAATATGGGTGCAGCGCGTCTCCAGGTCGGCCTGGGATTCGCTTTTGCCCCCGTTCATATAGTGTAGCAGGAGCCTGTGCACCATCAGGTCTGAATACCGGCGGATAGGAGATGTAAAGTGGGTGTAATGATCAAATGCCAGACCGTAATGGCCCACGTTGCTTGTTGTATAGTGGGCGCGTGCCATGGAACGCAGTGCCATGATCACGATCCCCGATGATTCTGGTTTTTCTTTGGTTTTTTCCAAAAGCCTGTTCAGTTCCCTGGCGTATTCGCGCACGGTTCTGGTCTGCTTCATCTCATACCCGAAGTGATGCACAAAATTCCGGAAGGCCGTCATTTTATCTTCTGCCGGTGATTCGTGCACCCGGTAAACGAATGCCGGTACTTTTCCGGATCCCTTGTCTTTCTTTTTCTGAATGAATTCGGCCACCTCCCGGTTTGCCAGCAGCATGAATTCCTCTATGAGCCAATGAGAATCCAGTTGTTCCTTAACGTGTATGCTCAGGGGAACTCCCCTATCATCTACCTGCACCTTCACTTCGGGCCTTTCAAAAGCAACCGCTCCCCTGCCGAAACGCTCCTTTCTGAGTTTGTGTGCCAGGGCATGAATAAAAAACAGTCCGTCCCTGATGGAATCCGGAACCGGTCCGGAGCTTGTCATCACCCCCGGCACCTTATCCAGTACAGCCTGCGCCTCTTCATAGGACATGCGGCAGGAAGAACGGATCACGGTGCGTCCGAACCAGCGGGAAACCACCTTGAATTCCTGATCAAAGCAGAATACGGCCGAAAAGCAAAGTTTGTCTTCGTGCGGACGGAGCGAGCAAAGCCTGTTGGATAATTTTTCAGGAAGCATGGGTATGGTTCTGTCAACCAGGTAGACAGAATTACCCCGTTCGTAGGCTGCCTGGTCCAGGAGGGATCCCGGATCCACATAGTAACTCACATCGGCAATATGAATGCCTACTTCCATATGGGCATTCCCGGGACCTGTCCTTCTGAAAGACAGGGCATCGTCATAATCCTTGGCATCGGAAGGGTCTATGGTAAAGGTAGGAACTTCCCTGAAATCCTTCCTTTCCCTGATTTCATCAGCAAGGATTTCCTCTTGCAGCGCCTGGGCTTCTTCTTCCACTTGCCTATCAAACCTGTAGGGAAGTCCGAATTCGGCCAGTATGGCGTGCATTTCTGTTGTATTCTCTCCGGGAATGCCCAGCACATCTACAATTTTTCCTACAGGCAACTGGTTTTTCCTATCCCATCCGGTTACCAGCACCGCTACCTTCTGTCCGTTTTTAGCCCCGCTCAAACCATCTTTGACCAACTGAATGTCAAAGGGCATATTTCTGGAGTCTGTAATAACAAAGGCCTGTTTATCATGTATTTGTAAAATACCCACATAAGGTTTTGATGAACGCTCAAGCACTTCTGTGACTTCTCCTTCTACTTTACGACCGTTCCTGGATTTACCCGGAACCCTGGCCACCTTTACCTGGTCACCGTGCAAAGCACCTCCTAATTTTCTTGCCGGGATAAAAATATCATCTACCGGAGCCTCTCCTTCGACTGTAGAGACCAGCAGGAAGGCATAACCCTCCCTTGTCATGCTCAATTTTCCCCGGTATTCTACCGCCCTGGTAGGTTTGCGATTCTGTCTTCCCTTGTGGTTGTTGGCAGACCTGTCTTTTCTGTTGTTTTTCTTACTCATAATATCCTGCAAAGGTACATAAAATCTTTTCGTACCTTTGCGTGATAATTTTGTATCTATGAAAAAAGTACTTTTAATGATCCTGGATGGCTGGGGAGAAGGAAAAAAGGATCGGACCAATGCCATATATACAGCCGGTCAGCCACTTATTGAAAAAATCCGCAACGCGTATGTACACAGTACGCTCAGCACATCGGGCGAAGACGTGGGCCTGCCCGGGGGACAAATGGGAAATTCCGAGGTCGGACACCTGAACATAGGCGCGGGACGTATCGTATACCAGGACCTGGTCAAAATCAACCGTGCCTGCCGGGACGGATCCATACAGGACAATAAAGAGGTAAAGGCTGTTTACCAGTATGTAAAGCACTCGGGCAAAGCCCTGCACCTGATGGGCCTTGTTTCCGAAGGAGGGGTGCACTCTTCCATGGAGCATCTTTTTACCTTTATTGATATTGCCCATCAATACGGATTGTCAAAGGTTTATGTCCACTGCCTTATGGATGGGCGTGATACAGATCCCATGAGCGGCAAAGGGTACGTTCAGAACCTGGAAGAGCACCTGGCCGCCAGAACGGGTAAAATTGCCAGTGTGATAGGGCGTTATTATACCATGGATCGGGACAAGCGATGGGACCGGATAAAAATTGGATATGACCTGGCGGTTCACGGGATTGGCAGCCCCTTCAGGAAAGCTGTAGACGGGATCGCTGCAAGTTATGACGCAGGTGTTACCGATGAGTTCATCAAACCCATTGTCTGTGTGGATGAGTCGGGCATACCCATAGGAACCTTAGCAAAAGATGATGCCATGATATTATTTAATTTCAGGAATGACCGGGCCCGCCAGATTACCCGCGTGCTGACCCAGGAAAATATGCCTGAGTATGAAATGTATACCATACCCTTGTATTATTGCTGCCTTACACCTTATGACGACGCCTTTAAAGGGCTGCATATCCTGTTTGATAAAAACAACGTGAGGGATACCATAGGCGAAATCGTGAGCCGTAACGGCTTGAGGCAGTTACGGATTGCAGAAACCGAAAAATATGCCCATGTAACCTTTTTCTTTTCAGGCGGCCGGGAAGAAGTTTTTCCCCTGGAAGACAGGATTTTGGTCCCGTCTCCCAAAGTGGCCACCTACGATCTGCAACCTGAAATGAGCGCACCCCAGGTGGCTGAAAAGATCACGCAGGCCTTAAACACAAAAGCATACAGTTTTATTGTGCTCAATTTTGCCAACGGTGATATGGTGGGACATACCGGGGTTTACCAGGCCATCTGCCAGGCCGTCAAAACCATTGACTCCCTGGCTTACCAGGTGACGCAAACAGCTATACAAAACGGTTATTCAGTGATTATCACAGCCGATCACGGGAATGCAGACAATGCCCTGAATCCCGACGGATCTCCCAATACAGCCCATTCCATGAACCCGGTCCCGTTCATTGTTGTTGACGACCAGGTTAAAGCGGTGGAAAACGGGATTCTGGCCGACATTGCACCCACCATACTCGATCTGATGGGAATCCCGGCTCCCGTAGAAATGACAGGCAAATCCCTGATCCATAAATAACAACCCGCCATGCCCTCCTTTGTTCACTTGCACGTTCATACTCAATATTCCATTCTTGACGGAGCTGCTTTCATCCCAAAACTTTTTGACAAGGCAGAAGCCGACAACCAGCCGGCCATGGCCATAACCGACCATGGCAATATGTTTGGCGTAAAGGAATTTCTCAATACAGCACAACAATATCCTTCGGTTAAGCCTATTATTGGTTGTGAGGTCTATCTGGCTCCGGAGGGCCGGCTCTTAAAAAAAAACAAAGAAGAAGCCACCACCTGCCACCTGGTGTTGCTGGCAAAAAACCATGACGGATATCTGAATCTGATCAAGCTTGTTTCACAGGCATGGATAGACGGTGTATATTACAAGCCGCGCATTGATCATGAGCTCCTGCAACAGTATCACCATGGGCTGATCGCCATGAGCGCCTGTCTGGCCGGAGAATTGCCCCGCCTTGTACTGGCGGGCAAAATGGAGGAGGCTTCCCACCTTGTGGCCTGGTATAAGGACCTGTTCGGGGAAGACTATTATATTGAGCTCCAGCGTCATAAAACAAGGTTGACCACCCAAAATGCCATGGAGTGTTTCGCCTTGCAGAAACAAATAGAGCCCCATCTTATTGACCTTGCACAAAAGCACCAGGTGAAGCTGGTGGCTACCAACGATGTGCATTTTGTCAATTATGAAGATGCCCCGGCACACGACCGCCTTATTTGCGTGGCCACAAACGACGATGTGACCAACGAAAACAGAAAAATACGCTATACCGAGGAAGAGTACCTGAAATCGTGCCAGGAAATGACTGAACTTTTCGCCGACATTCCCGAAGCTCTCGCCACCACCCTGGAGATTGCCGGTAAGGTGGAGCGTTTTTCCCTTGACAGAGACCCAATTCTTCCTCACTTCCCCATTCCCGCTGAATTCCCGGACGCCGACGCTTACCTGCGGCATCTTACCTACAAGGGAGCCGAACGCCTTTATGGGAGAATCACCCCTGAATTGGCAGAACGCATTGATATGGAACTGGGAACAATATCGGGTATGAAATTTCCCGATTATTTTCTCATCGTAGCGGATTTCATCCGTGCTGCGCGGGAAATGGACGTTTGGGTGGGTCCGGGCAGGGGTTCTGCTGCGGGATCGGTCGTTGCCTATTGCATGGGGATCACTCTGGTGGATCCTATCCGCTATGGTTTACTTTTTGAACGTTTCCTGAATAAAGAAAGAATTTCGTTTCCCGACATAGATATTGATTTTGCCGATGACGGCCGGGGCAAAGTGTTGCAATATGTAGAAAACAAATATGGGAAAGACCACGTTTCCCATGTGGTCACATTCGGGACCATGGCCGCCCGCAGTGCCATTAAAGACGTTGCCCGGGTGCAGCGACTTCCCCTGCAGGAAGCAGAGCGGCTGGCTAAACTCATCCCCGACCGCCTGCCCGACAAAGATGGAAAGCCCCAGCATATCACCATTGAAAACGCCTTAAAATACGTGCCCGAACTCCTGGCGGCGCTCAAGTCGGAAGACCCCCTGGTAAGTTCCACAGTAGAATATGCCCTGCGGCTGGAAGGTTCCATACGAAACACAGGGGTTCATGCAAGTGCGATTATTATCGGACCCGATACCCTGACCAATTTTATCCCTCTTTCTACCACAAAAGATAAAGAAACCGGGAAAGATATTCTGGTCTCCCAGTTTGAAGGATCACTCATTGAACAGGTGGGCATGCTGAAAATGGATTTTCTGGGGCTTAAAACCCTCAGCATCCTAAAAAATGCGGTGGAAACCATCAAAGCTAACCATAACACAACCCTTGATATCAACAACCTTCCCCTTACAGACCCGGCCACCTATGAATTATTCAGCCGCGGGGATACGGTGGGTGTGTTCCAGTTTGAAAGCGATGGCATGCGCAAATGGCTCCGGGAGCTGAAGCCTTCCTGCATTGAAGACCTGATAGCCATGACCGCCCTGTACAGGCCCGGTCCGATGGATTACATCCCCGATTTCATAGACCGTAAACATGGTCGCAAAACCATTGTATACGACCTCCCCCAAATGGAAAAAGTCCTCAAAGAAACTTATGGTGTAACGGTATACCAGGAACAGGTCATGTTGCTGTCCCGCGAAATTGCCGGCTTTTCAGGATTAGAGGCCGACTCGCTCAGAAGGGCTATGGGAAAGAAGAAACCCGAGGAAATGGAAAAGATGAAGCAGGATTTTCTGACCCGGGGGAAAAACAACGGTTTTGACGAAACGGTTCTCAAGAAGATCTGGGTGGACTGGACAGCTTTTGCGCAATATGCGTTCAACAAGTCACACGCGGCCAGCTATTCCATACTCAGCTACCAGACAGGTTATCTGAAAACAAAATATCCCTCAGAATTCATGGCAGCCGTGTTGTCGGGGAACCGGAATAATATTGAGGAAGTGTCCAAGTATATGGACGAGTGCAAACGAATGGAAATCAGTGTTCTTGGCCCCGATATCAACGAATCGGCACATGATTTTACCGTAAACCGGAAGGGTGATATCCGCTTTGGGATGGGTGGCATCAAAGGCGTGGGATACGGTGCCGTGGAAAGCATTATCCTGGCCAGGGAGCAGGGGGGGCCGTTCAGGGATATTTATAACTTTGCAGAAAGGGTCAATCTGAACACCTGCAACAGGAAAGTACTTGAAAGCCTTGTATATGCGGGTGCTTTTGATTCTTTCACCGATATCAAAAGACACCAATACTTCCTTCCCTGCAACAAGGACGGCGTTTTTCTGGACAGCATCATGCGTTACGGGTCCAGGGTTCAGGAAGAAAAAAACAAAGACATTTCCAGCCTGTTCGGATCAGGACCCGATTCCCTGGCCCCGCCCGAAAGGCCGGTACCTCCGCACATGGCACCTGAAACCACGGAAGACTTTCTGAAAAAAGAAAAAGAAATGGTAGGGATCTACCTGTCTTCCCATCCGCTGGACAAATTCAACTTTGAAATAAAACACTTTACCAGCCACAACCTGCAGCAAGTCCAGGAACTCCTGGACAATAACCGGGATGAAGAACCGTTCGTTCCCAGGGAAGTACGCCTGGGGGGCCTTGTCACCAACGTGACGTCAGCCCTGGCCAGGAATTCGGGCAGGCCCTGGGGGACTTTTACCCTGGAAGATTATACGGCTAGCTGGAAATTCACCCTTTTCGGAAAAGAATACGAAAAATTCCTGCCATACATGCGTGAGGGAGAAGCCCTGCTGGTCAAATGTCTGCACCAGGAAAGGGTTCAGTATAAAAGAAAAGGGCAGGAAGAAACAACAACCTCTCCAAAGGAAAAAGAACTCCGTATCCAGGAAATATCCCTGCTCTCAAATGCGAGGGAATCACTCCAGTCCATAACCATGGACCTGGGTGTGGAACAGATTTCAGGAACGTTCCGTACCGAACTGGTAAGGGTTTTATCGGAAAATCCCGGGAAAATAACCGTTCATTTTGTGCTCAAAGACAAGGCCAATAAAATGGCGGTAAAAGTATTCTCCCGTTCTCACCGAATTGATCTGACGCCTGATTTTCTGAACTGGATTCAAAAAAAGGGCATAGCTTTTTCTGTGGAATAAATCACCCGATCCAGGCACGCAGAATCTCCAGATCTCCGGGATACGTTATTTTCATATTTTTCTCATCTCCCGTAACCAATAGAATCTTCTCCCCGGGCAAATACTTTTTGACCACCCCGCAATCGTCTGTAGCCTTAAAAGCAAGATCCTTCAAAGCGTACTCATAGGCTTTGCTCAACACTGAAATCCGGAAGCCCTGGGGTGTCTGTGCCCTTTGAAAAATATTCCTGTCCGGTACGCTGACAATGTGGTTCTTACCGGGTCCGGTAAAGAACAGGGTATCGGATACGGGAACAGACACCCCAACTACCCTGCAATGTTCCAGTTTTTCTACAACTTCTGAAATAATTCTTGCACTCACAAGCGGTCTGGCAGCATCGTGAAAAATCAGGTTGTCTTGTGGCCGGTCAGAAAATGTGTTTATAGCGGACCAGGAAGACTGGTAACGCACTTTCCCTCCTTTTACAATTCCGGTAATCTTTTTCCATGCGTTTTTTTGAATGATGTTTTGTACCCTTTCCATTTCATCCGGGTCTACAACAATAACAACCTGGTCTATGCCGGGATGCTGTTCAAAGGCGTCTACGGCTCTTTCCAGGACAAGTCTTCCCCCCAGCTCTTCATATTGCTTGGGTAGGGAGGTCCCTGCCCTGGTCCCTTTCCCGGCCGCCATGATTGCGGCTATGTTCTTGCGTTTTCTCATTTTATCACCCGGACGAACGAACCCAGGTCGTCTCCAAAATCAATGGTAAAGCTTACTGCCCAGCCCGTTTTGTCATTAACATTAAAAGTGATATCAAAACTTTCGTCCCTGGCATCAAAGCGGTATATATTGCCTGTCCTATGCCTTAACGGCGTGTCTATATCGTTGATTTTCAAATATAATGTGTCGTTCTTTTCGTATACCCGGGACTCTCCAAATATTTCCTTAAAATAAGTGCCTGTATAAACTTTATTTTCAAGTGGTTGAACATACTCTTCCTCTACTTTTGGTTCTCGCTGAGGCGATGGGCGCATATACTCATCATATATTTTTGATATCCAATCAGATTCAACCTCCCTGAACAGGTCTATGACCTGCCGTATGATGGCTGTCTGGGGTGAAGTAGTGGACCCCTGGTTCATGATCACGCTAACTCCCAGGTTCAATTCCGGAACCAGTACCACCCATGCGGTATATCCCCCGGCCAGCCCCGTATGGTTTATGAGCTTGCCCTGAACACCCTGTTCTATGCGCCAGCCCTGGGCATACAGAACAACCCGTTCGTTGTCCCAGGAGCAAATCGTCTGCGGGGCAGTAAGATTTTCAACCGTTTCTTCCGTAAGTATCTGCCTTCCCTGATAAGACCCTTTTCCCAGCCACATTTTCATCCACTGGCCCATGTCGTGTGCATTGGACATCACAAAAGCCGCCGGAGATACTGCCTGAAGCCACGAATAAGAGTCTTCCCTGTCCTGGCGCGGGGTGACTTTCAATCCTTTTTCCGTTTTAATCAGCCGGTGCCCACTCGCGAAATTGGCAGCAGTGAAGTAATGGTCTTTACCTGTTGTGGAGTGATCCATTTCCAGGGGTTTAAAAATGTATTGTTCCAGCGCTTCTTCCCAGGTCAGTCCGGTATATTTTTCGACAATTCGCGCTGCCACAGTGTACATTGCGTTGCAATAAGCGTAGGTTGTCCTGAAACTGGTGGCGGGCTTAACCAGCCGGAACATATTGTACAGGTCATCCCTGCCGTAGCCCAGGGCAGGAATGACGTCCAGGGCCTGGGGCAGAAAACCTGTTTTATGTGTCATGATATCCCGTACCAGGAAATTATCTGTAACCCACGGATCATACAGTTGAAAATCGGGAAGGTGGTCAATAACCCGGTCTGTCCACTTAACATATCCCTGGTCTATCACAATCCCGAGCAAAGCGGCTGTAAAGGCTTTGCTTGTCGAGGCATTAACAAACAAGGTGTATTCGTTGGCTGCGGGGGCATTCTTTTCTGTAGAGAGCCTTCCCATTCCACGGGCAAAAACGGTTTCCCCGTCTTTGACAACTGTTACCGCCATGGCCGGAACCTGCCAGAGTTCCTGCACACGGGTTGCAATTTTTTGAATGTCTTTAATATAAGATGCCTTTTGCGCCTGTAGGGAAAGACTACCCAGAATCATAAAAAGGATCAGGACATAAATCCGTTTCTGCTTCATTTTTTTATTTTTGAATTCAGGCAAAAATACAAAGAAAACCTTATTTTTACCTGCCATGAAGGTTGATTTTCCCACAATAACAACAAAAGAGCAGATCTCCCAACTGTGCCAGATGGCTTCTCTGATCTGGAAAGAAGCCTACCGGGACATGTTGCCGCGGGAGTGGCCTCTTTGACCAAACCATGCATGAAATCATCCGGTTCGGCTTTAATATTGTCGAATCGGATGTATTTACAATTGGCGGAGGTTATGTCATGGACGATCATATCCTGGAATACGTGATCCAGGAATGATCCTTTTACCTGGCAGCCTTTCCCTTCGTAATTTTTTTCTCTTCCTTGTCGTGGCTCCTTTTCCACATGTCATATACAATGGGGGTGGAGAGTAGAACCGAGGTAAACGGACAGATGGCAACCCCTATGGCCAAAGCTACGGCAAAACCGCGAATCACCTCTCCGCCAAAGATGGCAATCGCCAGCAATACCACAAGTGTAGTGGCCGATGTATTGACCGTACGGGACAAGGTAGAGTTCAATGCCTCGTTAATGTTCTCCCAGATATTCCTTTTGGGATACAGGGCGCGGTATTCCCTGATCCTGTCAAAGATAACCACCGTATCGTTCAGGGAGTATCCTATAATGGTCAGGATGGCTGCTATGAATTGTTGGTCAATATCCAGCGTGAAAGGCAATACTCCGGTAAAAATGGAGAAGAAAGAAATAACAAAAAACGCATTGAAAATCAGGGATATTAGGCCACCCATGCCCCATGTCCAATTTCTAAAACGGGCGGCAATGTACAGGAAAATGGCCACGCAGGAGAGCAGGATGGCAATGGCTGCATCACGCTGTATATCGCTGGCAACGGTAGGCCCTACCTTCTCGGAACTGATCACCCCGTTGGGATTTTCAAGTGTGGAAAGAAAATTTTCGAGTGTCAGAGGGGTTACAAAGAACTCTTTGACGGCATTGTAAAGTATTTCATCTACCATGGCATCGGCCTCTACGCTTTCATCTTCTATCAAATATTTTGTGGTAACACGCATCTGGCTTTTTCCGCCAAATTCCTTGACTTCCACCCCACCCTGGAAAGCTTCCGTAACTTTTTCCCGTACTGCTTCTGAGGATACTTCCTGGTCAAAACGTATGACATACGTTCTGCCTCCGGTAAAATCCACCCCGTAAGTAAAACCCTTGGTGAGCATGAACCCAAGTCCTATGACAACTATGGCCACAGCTGTTATATAATAAAACTTGCGGTATTCCAGGAATTTTATCCTGGTGTTTTGCAGGAAGTTACGGGTAATTTTGTTGTCAAACGAAATGGGTTTGTTCTTTGACAGGCGGCCTTCTATCAACAGCCTTGTAATGAAAATTGACGTAAACAGGGACGTGACAAGTCCGATAACCAGTGTTGTGGCAAATCCCTTGACAGGCCCGGAACCGAAGAAAATCAGAATAATACCGGTGATCATGGTGGTGATGTTCCCGTCCAGAATGGCCGAGTAGGCATTTTTGTAACCGTCTGCAATCGCAAGGCGTAAGGCTTTTCCTCCCCGCAATTCTTCTTTTATGCGCTCGTTAATGATCACGTTGGCATCCACCGCCATACCCAAAGTCAGAACAATACCGGCAATCCCCGGCAGGGTAAGAACAGCACCAAAGGAAACAAGTGCCCCGAAAAGGAACAGCAGGTTGGTCAGCAAGGCCACAGACGCATATACCCCGGCACGGTTGTAGAAAAATATCATGTAGGCAAGCACCAGCAGAAAGGCAATTAGAAATGATCCCATACCGGCATTGATGGAACGTGTCCCCAGGGATGGTCCCACAATGTTTTCCTGCACTATACTGGTTGGAGCGGGTAATTTACCCGATTTCAACACGTTGGCAAGGTCGTCCGCTTCTTCAGAAGTAAAATCACCGGTAATGGAGGAGCGGCCTCCGGTAATCTCGTTGTTGACCCTGGGATAGGAATAGACCATGTCATCCAGCACGATGGCAATGCTTTTGCCAATATTGTCGGCTGTCATTCTTGCCCAGACACGGGCACCTTCTGCATTCATCCCCATGTCTACATAGGGGAATCCGCCGCCGGTCTGATCAAATTGTTTGTTTGCATCGGTTACCACACCTCCGTCCAGAGGCGCCCGGCCGTCACGTGTGTTTGCCTTTATGGCAACCAATTCGTAATAAACCTGGTTAACCTTATCGGGTTTGACAGACCACAGAAGACGCACATCTGCGGGCAGGACGGCCTGTATCTGGGGAAGTTCCAGCCAGGTATTGATCATGGCTGTATCGCGGTAATGCGCCCGACCCACACAGGGGCCCGGGGCCAGCTGACCTTCATAAATACTGGGGCTAAGAACATTAAACAGCGGGTTTTGCTGTGCCCAGGCTGTGATATCTTCGGAAAGGGAATCTTCCCTGGCCAATTGTGCCAGCAGGTCGTTTTCTTCCCCGGCCACAGTTGTTGCCGAATCTTCTTCCGGGGCAGAGGGTTTCATATCTTCCAGGTAATCCTTCAGGACCCGGTTTGCCTCTTCAAGGGCGGGATACACCTCGGAATTATCATAAGTTTCCCAAAACTCGAGGGAGGCAGTTCCCTGCAGCAGCTTACGCACACGTTCCGGTTCCTTGATCCCGGGCAGTTCCACCAGGATGCGGCCGGTTGTTCCAAGGCGCTGAATATTGGGCTGGCTGACGCCAAAACGGTCAATACGGTTACGCAGGACATTGAACGAGTTGGCCATGGCCGATTCAGCTTCTGTGCGAATAATGCGGAGAACCTCTTCATTGGAGGTTTCGGGTTTGATGCGCTCCCGCATGTCATAAGTACCAAAGATCCTGGAGAGACGTTCCCCTGGAGCAATTTCATCCCATGTGGCTGCAAAAAGTTCTACGTAATTTCCCCTTGCCCCTTCCCGTACCTTTTGGTTGGTCAGGTCTAAAGCCTGGTTGAAAACGGGGTCCTGGCTATAATCTGCCAGTGCCCTTATCAGGCTTTCCAGCTTTACTTCCATCATCACGTTCATCCCGCCCCTGAGGTCAAGACCCAGGCTGATCTCCCGGTCCTTTACTTCCTTGTAGGTATACCACAGATATACTTTTTCGGGGGTTATCGAATCAATGTAATAGCTTTCTTTAGCGTTTCGCAGCGAATCCAGGAAAAAAGCCTGGTCAAGCTCGCTGATATTTTGATATTCGGGTTTTTGTTGAATTTCAATAACGGCTTTTTCTGCATACGCGGTTGCTTTGTTTTCCTGTATCTTGGTAACGGCAGTAAAAGACAACTGGAACAAACAGGCTACTGTAATGAGTATCGCCACCAGCCAGATGGCACCTTTACTTTGCATAATTTTATTATTAATTTATAAGTCAGGTAAAATAGGGTGCAAATGTAATATTTTTTCCCTAAATAATTAACTTTGTAGTTCGCATTAGTCCCATTATGGCTATTAAATTGCTCATAAAAATATCTTTGATCGCGGGTCTGTTTTTTCCCGCTACCCTTACCTATGCCCAACAGGCCTCTGCTTCGTCCTTATTCCTTGAAGGAGAACAGCTTCGTGTGGCCTATGAATTCGAAAGAGCAAAAGAAGCCTATACCAGAGCCATAAGCCTGTCTGGTGATTCTGCTTTTATAGCCCGTGCCCAACAACGCCGGGTGCTATGTGAGAACGGTCTGATCCTGAGTAATTATGTGGTCAGGCCCCATGTGCTGGGCCGGACTGTGATTCCTTACCGGGAGTTTTTCCTCTTCTACGATCTTTCCCCTTCCGGATCATGGGCCCTGCCCCCATTTGAGCTGCTCAGTCATGTAAACGATAAGGGCGACACCCGGCTTCCGTTTTTTTACAGGGCAACCCAGGACCGGATAGTCTTTTCGGCAAAAGACTCTGCTTCCGGCTCGGGTTGGGACCTTTATATGATACAGAAGAAAGACATCCTGGCGAACGGAGCTTTTTTGTGGGGTCCGCCCGTGCGTCTGGGGCCGGGGATCAATACTCCGGGCAACGAGATCTACCCTGTCCTGAGTTCCGATGGAAAAACCCTGTATTTCAGCTCAAACGGACTTCCCGGGCTGGGAGGGATGAACCTTTACGTAAGCCGTTGGGACACTAAGACACAGGAATGGGGCCTGGCGGAAAATCTGGGCATTCCCTTCTCCTCGACCCATAACGATCTGCTTTACATGCTTTCGGATGATTCTCGTTATTTTTATTTTACCTCGGACCGTGCCGCCCCAAAAGATTCGCTGGTCTTGTACAAGGTGGAATATGAAAGTGCTCCGGTAAAAATACGGCCAGCCTCGGTAAAAGAACTCCGGGAAATTGCCATGATGCCCTTATCGGGAAACAAAACCCGGGACAGGGAGTATGGCCCAAAAGAAGCCGGGATGGCAGTGCCCGACTCAATCCTGGAAAAAACACGGGAGGCCACAGCCCACTACACCCAACTTACGGCGGCCGTCAGGAATCTAAAAGTCCAGGTAGCGGGCCATGAAAAAAAACTGGATAGCTTGCGAAAGTACTATAGTTCACTTACACCTGAAGAAGACAGGAGGGCGATTGCCAATACCATTAGGGAAGAAGAATTTGTTCTTATGGAATTGCAACAATCCCTTCGTGATACGCGAAAATCGGCACAATCCATAGAGGATCTGTTCCTATCTCATGGCGTATTGCCTCCCGTTACGACGCCTGCGTCAAAAAGCCCTGCCTCAAGTGCTTCCGGGTTACAGGAAATGGATTTATTTCCTGTAAAGCAACAACTCATCAGCCTGGACAGCCATTTGTTCGAAGCTCCCCTTCCGGTTGTCCCACCGGTAAATTTGGAATTTCGCATAGAGCAGGAGTCGGTGATTGTCCCCTGGGAAAACGAGCCTCCGGGCCTGTATTATCGCATACAGTTGTTTACGGTAGCGCGAAAAGCCACTATAAGTCAGCTAAAAGGGATTAGCCCCATATTTGAAGTACGTGCCGGGAACCATTATGTATACTATGCCGGACAATTTTACAATTATGCCGATGCCGCGCGTGCTTTGGCCTCTGTTAAAAGACGGGGTATCACTGGGGCCATTGTAGTGGCCTATTTTCAGGGAAAATCCATTCCTGTCCTGGAGGGAAGGCGCAGGGAAGCCCAAAACAAGACGGCACCCGAAGGAGTGGCGGCTTTCCATGTTTACCTGGGAAGCAATCAAATCCCCCCTGCCCTTATTTCCCTGGTGGGTGAACTCTCGGACAAGGATATAATCAGGGTAATTACCGGCAGTGGAACCGATTATTTCATCGGCCCTTTCGCTTCGGCTTCCCAGGCAGAAGAACTGGCTTCTGTGCTTCGTGAAAAAGGATTTGACACCGTGACTGTTCAACAAGTAACCAATTAATAATAAAGATATGGGATTGATCATAACACTTTTGGTCCTGGGACTTTTGTTAATCATAGCCGAGATGACTGTGATCCCCGGATTTGGCATCACCGGCATCCTGGGACTGGCCAGCTTCATTGGCGCTATCGTAATGGCTTTCACTCAATTCGGGAACACCATCGGATTTATCGTTTTGTTTGCAGCGCTCCTACTGTGTGGTGTTCTGTTGTTTTTTGTCCTGCGTTCAAAAACCTGGCGCAAAATCACCCTGCATCAGAAGATAGACCAAAAAGCCATCCCTTCCCCCCAGGAAAAAGGTATCGTCGTGGGGATGGAAGGAGTAAGCCTGACCCGCCTGAACCCGGCAGGCAACGGCCGGTTTGGCGATGTAACCATAGAAGTCCGCTCTTCCCAGGGCCTTATTCAGGCTAATACCCCCATCAAGGTCGTCTATATCGATGGATTGAGTATATTTGTATCTCCAGTAGAAAACAACTAAAAGAAATTATTATGTCAAGCGTAGGTATAACGTTAATGTGGATAGCCATCGGGATTGTTGGTTTATTCATCCTTTTGTGGTTCTTCCCCATCACCCTGTGGTTCCAGGCCCTGATATCCGGAGTGCGGGTGAGCCTGATCCAACTGGTGCTCATGCGTTGGAGGAAAGTTCCGCCCAGCACCATCGTCATGGCCATGATCACCGGTACTAAAGCCGGTCTGAAACTGGATGTGAATGCCCTGGAAGCCCACTACCTGGCCAAAGGAAATATAATCAAGGTGGTCAATGCCCTGATATCTGCAGATAAAGCCAATATCCCACTGGATTTTAAAATGGCTGCCGCCATTGACCTGGCAGGACGCGACGTGTTCGAGGCCGTGCAAATGTCGGTCAATCCCAGGGTGATCAACACCCCGCCCGTTTCTGCCGTGGCAAAAGACGGTATCCAGCTTATAGCCAAAGCCCGTGTCACAGTCCGGGCCAACATCAAGCAACTGGTCGGGGGAGCCGGAGAAGAAACCGTTCTGGCCCGCGTGGGTGAGGGCATTGTTTCCAGTATCGGTTCGGCTTCTTCCCACAAATCGGTATTGGAAAACCCCGATTACATTTCAAAAGTGGTCCTGGATAAAGGGCTGGATTCCGGAACCGCCTTCGAAATCCTTTCCATTGACATTGCAGACATTGATGTGGGCAAAAACATCGGGGCCGTACTGCAGATGGATCAGGCCAACGCCGATAAGAACATAGCCCAGGCCCGCGCAGAAGAGCGCCGTGCCATGGCCGTTGCCCTGGAACAGGAAAAGATTGCCGATGCCCAGGAGGCTCGCGCCAAAGTCATCCTTGCCGAGGCAGAAATTCCGCTTGCCATCGCAGAAGCTTTCCGCAAAGGCAACCTCGGTATTATGGATTACTACCGCCTGAAAAACATCCAGGCCGACACCAACATGCGCGACCAGATTGCAAAATAAATAATTTCCGCATCTTACCCGGCTTCCCCCCTGGCGCCAGGGCACTGCCAGACACCAGGGTGCGGACCAATTGCAAAATAAAATAAAATTAATACCTTTGCCCTCCTTAAAAGTAAAGGTTTGGTGAGGTGGGTGAGTGGCTGAAACCACCAGTTTGCTAAACTGACGTACTCGCAAGGGTACCGGGGGTTCGAATCCCCCCCTCACCGCCAAAGAAAAAACAAGCCAGCCCCCAAAGGGAAAAAGCAAAAAATAAAAAGACCGTCTGAGCTTGCTCAAAGACGGTCTGTTTTTTTTTGCTTTTAACTGCCGCAGGCAGTCTGGCTTGTTTTTCTTTGAGAATCCAATCAAGGGATCACGGAGCGAAGCGACGTAATCCCGCGGTTACTGAAGAGCTGTAAGCTCTGAAGTTTCCAACTCTGGGGAACGCCGAACGTAGTGAAGGCAATGCCCTTGATTGCTGAAAAACTGTTAAATTTTGAAGCCTTCCCAATTGGGGATCACGGAGCAAAGCGACGTAATCCCTACCACTACCTGTACCTAACCCCGGTATGCTCATCCATGGAATAAAGCGATGTATCCTGCCCCTTCCTCAGCCATAACTCAAACAACCACGGATTGTTTGTACAGTCCAGAAACTGGCATTGTGAAGCGGGCTGGGCACTTAAGTCCAGAGTCGTCAGCTGATTGTTGGCACAATGAAGGCGAAGCAAGGATTTGCTGTGGCTCAAATCCAGAAAGTCAAGCATATTGCTTTGACAATTCAGATTTTCTAGCATAACATTCTCACTCAAATCCAGCCCTGTAAGCCTGTTGAATCCACACCCCAGCATGAGCAGTTTATTGTTATTCTTAAGATTTAATGCTGCCAGCTCATTGTCACTGCAGTTGAGAACGGTCAAGGCCCTGTTTCCTGTAACATCCAGATCCTTAATATGGTTTTTGCTGCAATCCAGGTATTCAAGACGTGCGTTACGGCTCACCACCAGGCTTGTCAGTTCATTGTTGGCACATATGACCAGCATAAGATTACTGTTATCACTCACATGCAGCTTTTCCAGCTTATTGTTGCTGCAATCCACATATTCCATGACCGGATTATGGCTAAGATCCAGTGCAGTAAGTTCATTGCCGGCACATAAGATCATTTTAAGTGCCTTGTTGCCGCTCACATCCAGGCTGGTAAGCGAATTGTTGTAACAAACCAGACTTTCCAGGGCCGTAAAATACTGCAGCCCCTCCAACGATTTGATCCCCCTTTCAGAGACGCTGATCCTGTCAATAGCCGCCAGTTCGTCTGAAGTAAGCATAAAATCGCCGTTGCTGTCGGCAACAGGCAGGCAATAGGATCTGAATCCGGTATCGGGAATCCTGACAGGAACAGGATACACCAGCACAAAACACGAGTCGGCACAGGTTGTATCTGCAATAGATGCAACTACTGTAATGGTTGCGCTGCCATGACCCAGGGCAGAGAGAAAACCATCCTGGTCCACGGCAACTATGCCCTCATCACTGCTTTTCCAGGTCAGATCCACCAGGTTAAAAGACGATTCCGGATTTACGGTTGCATGCAGCAAATAGGAGGTGCCATAGCCAATCATCAGGCTGTCACTTTCTATGGAAACACTGTTCAGTTCAAGATTTAGCGAGGCAACTCGTGGATATACAAAAACGAACATGGTTGTTATTAAATGAAGAATAATATCTTTCATCCCCGTTTTTTTTGAAAACCCCCTACATGAATTATTTTTAAAGATACAATATTTTGAGATTCCATCTTCTCCTGCCAAAACAGCAGGTTTGAGGCGATTGAATTTTTTATGGCAAATTATTTGTAACACTAAAATTTTCAAACAAATAAAGTGTAAAAGACAAGATTATTCAATAATAAACAACCCTGAAAACAATACAGCTTACAATTACCCTTCTGCTGGGCGGACTCCTGGCGTTGCCATACGGCCTGGGAGCTCAAACAGCCCTTCAAACCACCCCTCAAACCGCAACGCAAACCATGGAAATCCACTACAGCCGCCACCACCAGGCCTACTACAATAATTTTATAAAAGCAGTTGAAGGAATGGAAGTGGCGACGATGTCCCTTGAAACTATTTTTGCCAATATCAGCAAATGTCCGGCAGCCATTCGTAACAACGGCGGCGGTTACTACAACCACACTTTTTTCTGGGAGAACATGACACCCACCGAACGGGCACAACATTCCGGCCCGGGTGGACCTTCCGGAAAACTGGCCAACGCCATTGATAAAACCTTCGGTTCTCTTGCTGGAATGAAAACCGCTTTTGCCACAGCGGGTGCCACCCGTTTTGGCAGCGGCTGGACGCTTTCTGGAACGTGATCAACTGGAAAGAAGTGGAAAAAAGATACGAGAAAACGCTTAAAGGAATAAAATAAAAAAAAATCCCTATCTTCGCAGCCCTGAAGTTTCGGGGTGTAGCGCAGTTGGTTAGCGTTCCTGCTTTGGGAGCAGGGGGTCGTCCGTTCGAGTCGGACCACCCCGACAGGAAACCGGTTGAAAAGCAATTTTTGACCGGTTTTTATGTTCAAGCCGGAACCACTACATTAAGGGCAGTCGCTGCCTCCTTAAGAGTAGTGTAAGATCGGGAAGCCTTTTCACTTTGCCGAGGCTTCAGCCCTTCCTGCAGGAAACCACTTAACAGCTAAGAACAGAGCGTATATTCTTTATGCCGGGACTCTCCGTTCTTTGTAGTGCAGCGACCCTGGCAATTATGCGCTTTCCCGCTCAAACAACCGCCCGGTGCCCGCCCAGTTCTCGTCCGCTGATCGCCTTTTGGTCGCCCGCTGCTCGTCCGCTAATCGCCCGGTGGTCGCCCGGTAGTCTTCAATGTGGTGCGCCAAACACGTTTGGCGCTTATTTTACGCTGCGAAGCAGCACCAAACATTTTTTAGTTGCTGGAGGGGAGGGTAGTAAGTAACAACTATGTTACATAAACGTATAACACATTGTATATGTGCGCATTAAAATCTTTCATGCGTTTTCAACTACTTACTACCCTCCCGCGAACCCCACCCACAGGTGGAACCTTAGCGCGCCAAATTTGCAATGCAAATCTTAACTAACTCTATTACAGTGCCTTACAAACCAAAGCTGAATTTTGGCGCGCTAAGGTTCCACCTCCGACTGTTCGTGCTGAACCTGAAAAAAGCCGCCCGGTTAAAGGAGCGGCTTACACACGATTAGGTTTTAAGTATCAGTCAAGCAGTTTATTCCGTCCGTCGGCAATAACTGCTGCCAGTGTGTTCAGTTGTTCTTCAAGTTGTTTGACGTTTATGGCATTGATGACATTGAGCGGTTCAAGGATCCCGCGGATGGTTTCCAGTTCCGGATGGTAGGGAAGCAGGGATTCTATGCCTTCCACAACCAGCAGGAGCCTGTAGGAAACATCGGAGGCTGTCTGGTCATTGAAGTAAGTGATATAACGGGGTATGTCCAGGCTGGTAATATACAATGATTCCATTATGCCTGCTGCGACAGTTTCAAAGAACAAATGCATTTGCTCCTTCCCCAGTTGTTCCTCACCCATGGTTACAATCCAGGAGTCCACGTCCAGGGCGTTTACTTCCACCTTGATCTCTGCACCTTCCATGAGCGCTACATTATCGGTGTCGATCATAAGTTGTGTTATCACCTTGTCGTATTCTTCCAGGGGAATCCCGTATAACTGGGCTATTTCCCTGTCCACTGCATAAACAGCCAGAGCCCTGCTTTTCTGGTTCAGGGTGATCAGTTCATTTACCCTGTCAAGGGGCATAAGGTAAGTGGGTTTGACCCTCTTTTCGCGGTCTGTAAGAACCAGTGTTCCTTCATCAATGGCTTTCATATTGGGCATAACACCCAATTGCTGGAATCCGGCGATCAGTGAATCAATTTTAATGATTAAATCCTGTGTCAGGTATTGCTCCTGCATAGAAATGTCCGATTTTGTACCGGCATCTTTCTTTTTGGAAGCAGTGTTGCCGCAGGCACCCACTATAAGTGCAGAGGCGAATAATAGCGCAATGGCGATTTTTCTCATATTTAGGTCTTTTTGAATGTTGATAATATTTTCGAAATAATCATACAAATATAAAAAAAACCCGGATTATGTGCTTTTCTTACGCATAAACCTGGCTGGAATCTCTAAAAACAAAGCCAGTGATGTCAAAACCGCCATGAGTCCCAGTACCCCCAGGTTGTACCAGAGGGTGGGGATTTTCCACGTTCCCAGGATTTTCACGTGGCTGTAAAAGGGGGCACGCCCATCACGGGTAGACGGCTCCAGGTAAATCTGCCCCACCCGGGGAACGATCACATGATCCACCAGTCTGTACATACGCGTACTGGATGTGTTGAGAACCAGATCTTGCAGAAACAGGTTGTGATTGTTTTTTTTCAGTGTCAGCAATCCCTCCCTTCCCATTTCTTCCAACAGGTCGCGGTTCACCCTGTCTATGGCGTGCGTGTAATGCAAAGAACCCGCCGACAATGCCTTGTCTGCCTGTTTGTAATAACCGTCCAGGGTCTGATACAGCTCTGCAGACCATGAATCCAGCGGATAAGTGAACGGTTCCAGCCCGGTAACCTCGGCCAGTTTGAGCATACCGCCCGTAATGACACGGAGTCTTTGCGGATCCACTGCGTTCTGCTTAATATATTCATCCTGTGCCGTTTCCATTTGGCTCTGCAATTCCTCCAAAAATCCGAGCCGGTAATATTGAGCCCTGAATTTTTCCTTCTCGTCTTCAAAAAAATGTTTCATGTAGGGATTGTACATGTATGAACTTACCGCCAGCGCTTCAAAGGCCCAGCGTGAAGGTATCACTTCACCAATTACGGGCACATTGCCTGTTTTGCTTGATGGATTCAGGTCGTCAAACTTGACTACCAGCCCGCATAAAAGGATCTGGGGTATGAGCAGCAGGGGGATGGTGATATAGATGGCAACAATGGAGCTTAAAGACTGGGAAAGCACCAGCCCGGTCAGGTTGGCCACAAAGGCAGAGGCAAACAGAATGATCCACCAGATGCCCAGCATGCCTTGAATTCCCATAATAGCATGTCCCACCAGGATAAACAACAGCGTCTGAAGGAGAGAAAGTCCTGCCAGAAACACGATCTTTGACCAGATGTAACCGTTATGGCTCAGGCGCAGGAAGCGTTCCCGTTTGAGCAGGGAACGGTCTTTGAAGATTTCCTCTGCGCTCACACTCATGCCCATGAATATGGCTACGATAACGGCCATGAAAAAAAACGAGACCATATTCTTGTTGTCCATGACACTGTACCCCGTTTCGGGAGCATACCGGGTGAGCATGGCAACAATGGCTGCCAGCAAAGGAGCTTCCAGCAGGGAAATGAGTAAATACTGCGTATTGGCTTTTTTTGTCTGCAGGTTACGTTCCAAAAATATCCGGAATTGTTTCCATGGGGAGGGTTTCTTTTGTTTTGTTACGGGCACATCCTTCACAGATGGCTTTTCTTCCTCCTGTCTTGTTTCCAGGTATTTGTTATGCCATTCTTCCGGACTTATACGGCGTTTTTCGGTTAAGCGCCCGGTTTCGTCCAGCGATTTGGAGTCCAGGATGTTGAGAACTATCTCGGGGTTCACGTTCCCGCATGTGGAACACATGCTTGTTTGCTCATCGGCGTGCCGGGCCGCCTGCTTGAAATAAGTTACTGCCTCTATCGGATTCCCGTCAAAGACCGGGTACCCTCCTTTGTCCAGCAGCCACAGGCGGTCAAACAATTTATAAATATCAGAGGAAGGCTGGTGGATGTTGACCACTATGAGCCGGCCTTTGAAGGTTTGCTCTTTCAGCAGATTAATGACCTTTTCCGAGTCTGAGGAGCTCAGGCCCGAGGTGGGTTCGTCCAGGAAAAGCACTGCCGGTTCTCTGATCAGCTCCAGTGCAATGTTGAGCCTTTTGCGTTGTCCCCCGCTGATTGTCTTGTTAAGTGCCGAGCCCACCTTCAGGTCTCTTGTGGCGGCAAGGCCCAGGTCTGTGAGCACCTCCATCACTTTATTTTCGAGCCATTGGACGGACATCCCGTCAAAACAAAGCCTTGCCGTATACCATAGATTCTGAAACACGGTCAGTTCCTCGATCAGCAAATCATCCTGCGGCACGAATCCGATGAGCTTTTGCACAATCGTTTCTTCAATGGAGTGCCCGTTAAGCAGGATCTGTCCCTGCTGCGGCCTGATGTTCCCGTTGAGCAGGCCCAGCAACGTGGATTTCCCTACCCCGCTTCCTCCCATGATGGCAACAAGCTGCCCCGATCTGAGCGTGAAAGAGAAATTGTGCAGCCCGTTGTCGCTGTGTGGAAAGCGGAATTCAATACCCCGACCGGCCAGTTCAATAGGGGTGAAGGCGGTTTCCCTGGCCTGAAAAAGAGCCTGCACGTTGCTGTAATACAGCGGATTTCCCTTTTTCCCCTTCATAAGAGCACTTTGCTGCCACAGCTGGAAGGTATCCTGCAATACCGGGACATCGTTCATCATCACCTGGTCATTTCCCCGGTAAGTAAAAGCTATCAGATTTTTTCCGGGCAAATCTATCAGGCGCAGCATCCCATTCCAGCCTTCCGGCCTGAAATTGCGTACCCGGTCGGTCTCCCCCTCCAGCACAAATGCCCTGAAATGCATGAGTTCTTCATCGGTCACATTAAAATGAGCGGCTACTTTGTGAAATAGATCTTCCTGTTTCAGAAAACCTTCCCTGTTTATGGCGGAAAACTCCATAAAACGCAACAGCAGCAAAGACTGTTCGGAGGATTCAATGTTTTTGCGCAATCCTTCGCATACCGATTCTATGATCTTATCCTTGTCCAGATCCGGAGACAGCTCATAAAGGTCGGTCAGATCCCGGTACAGGCCCAGGTAGGTTTCCCTGCGGCGTATGCCAAAGTGCTGGTCAAGATAGGCTGCAATCATTTTTGCAGCACGCTCTTTGTCTATCCCGGCCAAAGCCCCGAACAGGGCAAAGAGATTGAGCAGTCCCGATAAAATAATCTCGTTCATTTTCGTTTTGTTTTTTCACCTGAAAAAAACAGCAGCAAAAAAGGAACACCCAGGACACTCCCAAATATATCTGCTGCCAGATCGGATATGTTTCCGGTCCTGTACGGAAGGTAATGCTGTATGATTTCTGTTATGGCCCCAAAGATCAGCCCCGACCACAGGATTATGACTTTTGTCATGCCCCGCCGGGGCCTCACAGCCCCCCAGGTAAGGGGAATGATGGGAATAAAGAGTACCGCGTGTATGACTTTATCCGGCATAACACCCAGTAAAGAGGCCAGCCATAAAATCGCGCCTGACTTTTTGAGTTCCGGAAGCGAATCCCCCTTAACAAATAAAAGGTAGGTGCATCCTCCCAGGTAAGCCACCAGGAGAAAAATCATGAAACCCTGTACAAATCGTTGTTTTATGTGAGTTTTCCGAGCCAATTCCTGCTGTTTAATTTTTCATCCAGAATTCCGGAAAGGTTCTCAACCGGAACCCTGTCCTGTAGCATGGTGTCCCTGTCCCTGATGGTTACGGTATTGTCTTCCAGGGTCTGATGGTCTACTGTTATGCAAAGGGGCGTGCCTATGGCGTCCATCCTGCGGTAGCGTTTTCCTATGCTGTCCTTTTCGTCATAAAGACAGGCGTGGCAGATGCGGAGCGTTTTGAGAATCTCCTGTGCCGCCTCGGGCAATCCGTCCTTTTTTACCAGGGGAAAAACCCCCAGCTTTACAGGGGCCAGTATGTGAGGTATGCGCAATACGACCCGGGTTTGGCCGTCTTCAAGTTCTTCTTCCCGGTACGAGGCAGACAGGACAGCCAAAAACGTCCTGTCCAGGCCAATGGAAGTCTCCACCACATAGGGGATATAACTTTCATTGGTTTCCGGATCAAAGTACCGCAATTTGCGGCCCGAGAACTCTTCATGGCGCGAGAGGTCATAATCTGTCCGGGAGTGGATCCCTTCCAGTTCCTTGAACCCAAAAGGAAACTTGAATTCAATATCACAGGCGGCATTGGCATAATGGGCCAGCTTATCGTGGTTGTGGAAACGGTACATGTCTGCACCCAGGCCCAGTGACAAATGCCAGCGCAGGCGCATGTCCTTCCAGTATTGGTACCACTTCATCTCTTCTCCCGGCTTTACAAAGAACTGCATTTCCATCTGTTCAAATTCGCGCATTCTGAAAATGAATTGACGGGCTACGATTTCGTTCCGGAAAGCCTTCCCGGTCTGGGCTATGCCAAAGGGAACCTTCATGCGGCCGCTTTTCTGCACATTCAGAAAATTCACAAAAATCCCCTGGGCCGTCTCGGGCCTGAGGAAGACCTGGGATGCCCTTTCGTCGGTACCACCCAGCTGGGTGCTGAACATCAGATTAAACTGCCGCACCTGGGTCCAGTTCCTGGTCCCCGATATAGGACAAGCGATCCCGCAATCCAGAATAAGCTGTCGTAATCCCTCCAAATCGTTCTGGTTCAGGGCTGTGTTCATTTTTTTCTGCAGTTGGTCAATCCTGGCCTGTTCCCTGAGCACATTGGGATTGGTGGCCCTGAATTGCGCTTCATCAAATTGTTTCCCAACCCGTTTCAGGCCTTTGGCCACTTCTTTGTTTATCTTTTCCTCCAGCTTGGCCAGGTAATCTTCCAGTAACACATCTGCCCGGTATCTTTTTTTGGAATCCTTATTGTCTATGAGCGGATCGTTAAAGGCGGCCACATGCCCGCTGGCTTCCCATATCTTTGGATGCATGAAAATTGCCGCGTCGAGCCCTACAATATTGTCGTGCATCCGTACCAGTGAATCCCACCAGTACTTCCTGATGTTGTTCTTGAGCTCTACCCCGTTCTGTCCATAATCGTACACGGCGCTCAACCCGTCGTAAATCTCGCTGGAGGGAAATATGAAACCGTATTCCTTGGCGTGGGCAATGATGTTTTTGAATAAATCGTCCTGTGTCATAAATCATTTGGTAAAAAGTCCTCCAAAGATAGACTTTTTGGGAGAATCTCTTTCAGCAGTTCCCTTGCAAAATCCCGGTCCTTTAAATGCGGGTGTGGCAGGGTGAGCTTGCCGGTGTCCATGATCAAATTATCGTACAGAAGTATATCAATGTCTATAAGCCGTGAAACGTAGGTTTTCCCGCCTTTGCCATGGGCCTCCCGGTCCTGTCGTATTCTGCCCAATCTTTTTTCTATCTGCAGGCAATGGTCCAGCAGTTCTTCGGGCGCCAGGCTGGTTTCCAGTCGCAAGGCCTGGTTCAGAAAAGGCGGAACGGGATGCGTAAAGCCCCATGGCTCTGTTTCCCTGCGGGGCGAAACGGCCGTGATCCTGCCCAGGGCGCTCAATGCCTGCAAGGCCTGTTCCAGCAGGGCATCCCGGTCACCCAGGTTGCTTCCCGTAAGAAGGTATGTTGTATGGTTTGGCATCCCGGTTCAGTACATTCCGTATAGGCCGGTGTCCAGCAGGGCTTCTTCACTCATGCGGGAAGGATCCCAGGGCGGGTCAAAGGTCAGGTTAATAGCCGCCCGGGATACACCGGGAACATGGCTGACAGTAAAACGGGCTTCTTCTATTACCTGTTCGGCCATAGGGCAATTGGGGGCCGTAAGGGTCATGGTAACGGTTACGGGATGTCCCTTTTCTTCCTTTTCGCCTATTTCAATGCCATAGATAAGACCAAGGTCTACAATGTTGACAGGGATTTCGGGATCGAAAATCTGCTTCAGGGCACGTCTTATGCTTTTTCCCAATTCACTTTCCATGTTCTTTTGTGTTTTCTGTATTGGCAGCCAGGGCATAGAGCCGTATCTGCTCTATCATGGACAAAAGCCCGTTGGCCCGCGTTGGGGAGAGGTGTTCCTTCAGGCCGATTTTTTGAATGAAAGACAAGTCTGCGCCCAGGATTTCACCCGGGGTGTGCCCCGAAAAAACATGCACCAGGAGCGATATGATACCTTTGGTGATGAGGGCATCACTGTCGGCCCTGAAATGAAGCTTTCCGTCTTCCCGGCTCACTGCAAGCCAAACCCTGGACTGACATCCCCTGATCAGGTTTTTTTCTGTACGGGAACTTTCTTCCAGCGGGGGCAGTTTTTTCCCCAGCTCAATCAGTAATTCGTATTTATCCATCCAGTCCTCCAGAAAGGAGAACTCTTCTGTTATCTGTGCCTGTTTGTCTTCAATAGTCATGATAAAACGGGATTAACGAAGCATTTTCAATACTTTCCTCAGAGACTCCACAAAATAGTCCAGTTCCTCCAGGGTGTTGTACAAGGCAAATGATGCCCGCAGCACAGCCGTCAGATGATAACGCTCCAGCAATGGCTCGGCACACAACATGCCCGACCGGACGGCAATGCCCATCTTATCCAGCAATGTGGCTATGTCGGCCGGATGTGCCCCTTCTATGGACATGGAAAAGACCGGTATTTTTTCATAAACCTGACCGTAATAGGTTCCGGGGACCCCGTATATCCTGCAGCCTTCGATTTCCTGCAGGGCCTTCATGGCCTTTGTTGTTATTTCGTTTTCATGTAACTCGATATCAAAGCCATTCAGGCTGCTAATAAATTCAACGGCTGCACCCAGTCCTGCCACGCCAATGAAGTTGGCTGTCCCGGCTTCGAATTTGAGGGGAAGCCGCGCATAGGTGGTCCCTGTGGGCAGGCAAACCTTTTCTATCATATCGCCTCCGCCCTGCCAGGGAACCATCTCTTCCAGGTATTTTTCTTTTCCGTATAAGACACCTGTGCCTGTAGGCCCGTAAAGCTTGTGTCCCGAAAATACGTAGAAATCGGCATCCATTTCCTGTACGTCCACTTTCTTATGAACAATACCCTGGGCTCCGTCCACAGCCACCGGAACGTTGTAATAATGGGCTATGCGTATGATATGGGACAGGGGATTGACCAGTCCCAGTACGTTGGAAATATGCGTTATGGCCAACAGTTTGGGTTTATCTCCGGGTATATCCAGGATCTGTTCCAGTTTTTTGGGGTCCATGGCACCCGAATCGTCAATATTCCATACTTCAAGCCGCGCCCCGGTGCGTTTGCACATCATCTGCCAGGGAACAATATTGGAATGGTGTTCTGCCCCGGTAACCACAATACGGTCTCCGGGACGGATGTAGGTCTGCCCGAACGAATACGCAAGCAGGTTGAGCGAGGCGGTCGTCCCGCTGGTGAAAATAACCTCGTCGGCAGAGGCGGCATTGATGAAATCGCGTATGGTAGAGCGGGCCTTGTCATACCGTTCTGTGCACTGCACGCTCAGGTAATGGACAGCCCGGTGGATATTCCCGTTCAACCCCCCTTGCATTTCCTGCAGTACGTCCAGTACTTTCCTGGGTTTCTGGGTTGTCGCCCCATTGTCAAGGTAAACAAGAGGTTTCCCGTATATTTTTTGTGACAGGGCAGGAAACTGTTCCCTGATAGATGAACAATTCATGCTTCAAAGATAATAAATGTATATTTGCAGTGTATTAAGCTCCGTTAAAATGTACGAATACATAAAGGGAAACCTGGTCAGCGCAGATCCCACGCAGGCCGTGGTTGAAACAGGCGGGATTGGTTATCATTTGCTCATATCCCTGCAGACATACTCGGCCATCCATACCCTGAAAGAAGTGTTGCTGTGGGTACACCTCCAGGTCAGGGATGATGCCCACTTGCTTTACGGTTTTGCTACCCGCGATGAGCGCGAGATTTTCCGGCTTTTGATCGGGGTTACCGGTGTCGGTCCCAACACAGCACGGATGATCCTCTCGGCCATGAGCAGCGCAGAACTACGCAACGCCCTGATCACAGGCGATGTTGTGAGGATAAAAAGTGTCAAGGGCATTGGCATCAAAACGGCCGAAAGAATGGTCATTGACCTGCGGGATAAAATGTTGAAAGTCGATCTGGATTCGGACGGCACGGGCCTTACGGCACCGGCTGTTTCAGAAACCGGGGCCGCGGCTGCCGCCGCCCTGCAACAATTGGGCTTTCAGCGGTCGGCGGTTGAAAAGGTCATCTCACGCCTGCAGAAAGAGAACCCTTCCTGCAGTTTGGAGGACATGATCAGACAAGCCCTCAAGCTCTTGTAGTTTGTCATATTTCGCTATCTTTGTGTCACTAAACTTAATCTTATTGTTATGAATATTCCGGACAATCTCAAGTATTCCAAAGAACATGAGTGGTTAAAAATTGAAGGCAATCTGGCCATTGTGGGCATTACAGATTTTGCACAATCCCAATTGGGCGATATTGTTTTTGTTGATATACCCACCCTGGGCGAAACCCTTGAAAAGGGCGAGGTATTCGGGGCCATAGAGGCCGTAAAAACCGTTGCCGATGCCTTCATGCCTGTGTCAGGAACCCTGGAAGAGATCAACCAATTACTGGAGGACGCACCTCAGACTGTCAATGAGGATCCATACGGCAAAGGCTGGATGGTTAAAATCAGGATGTCAAATCCAGGAGAGGTTGATGATATGCTCGATGCCCGTGCATACGGGGAATTAATCGCATAAGGTCTGTCAATATGATTTTATGAAAACAAGCTTTGGAAGCGACAATCATTCCGGGGCACATCCCTTTGTACTAAAGGCTCTTGCAGATGCCAACCGGGATTACCAGCTTTCTTACGGGGAAGACGATTATTCTTCAAGGGCAGGGGAAGTGTTCAGGTCAATATTTGGTGAACATGCGCAGGCATTTTTCGCTTTCAACGGGACAGGGGCCAATGTCCTGTGCCTGCAGGCCCTCACGCAGCCGTATCATGCGATAATCTGTGCAGAAACCGCCCACATCAACCAGGATGAATGCGGTGCTCCCGAGCGTTTTACAGGATGTAAGGTCATAACAGCCCACACAGAAGACGGGAAACTCCGTCCCGAACACGTCAGGCCCCTGCTCCGGAGTTTTGGTTTTCAGCATCATTCCCAGCCAAAAGTGATTTCCATTTCACAGGTTACCGAGCTCGGCACGGCTTATACTCCGGAAGAAATACAGGCCCTGGCAGACCTGGCCCACGAGCACAGCATGTACCTGCACATGGACGGTTCCAGGCTGGCCAATGCCGCCGCATACCTGGATCTTCCCCTTAAGGCCATAACCACCCGGGCGGGTGTAGACGCCCTATCCTTTGGCGGCACAAAAAACGGAATGCTTATGGGCGAGGCCGTTGTCTTGCTTAACCCACACCTGGCTGAAAATTTCCTGTACATCCGGAAACAGTCCATGCAGCTCTATTCCAAGAGCCGTTATGTGGCCGCACAATACCTGGCATACCTGAACCATGGGCTATGGCTTGAAAATGCGCGTCATGCGAACAACATGGCCCGCTACCTGGCCTCGGGCGTCAGGAAGCTGCCGGGAGTGACCATTACACAAAAAGTGGAAAGCAATGCTGTTTTTGCCATAATACCGGAATATGCCCGGAAAAAGCTGGTAGAAAAGCACTTTTTCTATATCTGGAATGAAACAACCGGGGAAGTTCGCTGGATGTGCTCCTTCAACACCCGGAAAACACATGTAGATGCATTTATTAACGATTTAAAAAAATCACTGACATGAATAATATTGTTAAAGTAACCAGACTCTTTGATTTGCTTGAAAGACTGCAGGTCAATTATCCAAAAGAAGATATCCTGGCCGGTAAGGTACAAGGTGTCTGGAGGAAGTACAGCTCCCGGGAATATGTAGAAATATCACATGATTATGCATACGGTTTCCTGGAATATGGTTTACAGCAGCAGGACAAGGTAATCACGGTCATGAACAACCGGCCCGAATGGAATTTTGTGGATATGGGAACAGCCCTGGCCGGCATGGTCCATGTGCCCGTCTATTCTACATTGAGTGAAGACGATTACCGCTATATCATACCCCATTCAGATGCAAAGATCATAATCATAGGCAGTGCCCTCCTGTATAAACACCTGGCCCCGGTAATTGCCTCGCTCAAGAATCCTCCGGCAGTCTTTACCGTAGACCCTGTAGAGGGGGCCAATAATCTGGACCAGATCGTGACAATTGGCAGGGACAATAAGGAAAAATGGGCCAGTGTGATAGAGGAGAACAAAAAGAACATAACCCCGGACACCCTGTTAACCATCATCTATACATCGGGAACCACGGGAACGCCAAAGGGTGTGATGCATGCCCACAGCAGTATTGTCTTCAATTTCCTGGCCCATGCTGCACAGCAGTGCAAGAACTCCTCGCACCGTTACCTGAGTTTCCTTCCTTTATGCCATATCTACGAAAGAACCATGAACTATGAATTCCAGTCCCTGGGAATCAGTATCTATTATGCAGAGAACATGGGGACCATTGCCCGCGATCTGAAAGATATCCAGGCAGACGGATTTTGTGCTGTTCCACGTGTTATAGAAATGATGTACAAGAAACTGGAAGACGCCGGCAAGAGCCTTAAAGGAATCAAACGTGTGATCTATAAAATGGCCTGGAACTTCGGGAATACCTTTGACTATGAAAGGCTTACCTTCTGGCGCAGAACGCTTAACAATCTTTTTGACAAACTGGTATACAGCAAATGGAGGGCCAACCTGGGAGGGCATGAGATGCTCATAGTTACCGGAGGTTCTTCCATCAGAGCGTGTGTCATACGTCTATTTTCGGCCGCAAAAATGTACATTTACGAGGGATATGGCCTTACAGAGACTGCCCCTGTAATTGCTGTGAACAAGCCCAAATCCATGCTCCGAAAAATCGGGACGGTTGGTACAGTGCTGGAAGGAACGGAACTGAAATTCTTACCAGATGGGGAAATCCTTACACGCGGGCCGCATATCATGATGGGCTATTACAAAAATCCCGAAGCCACCAGAGAAGTCATAGACGCTGAAGGCTGGTTCCACACCGGCGATGTGGGGGAAATGACCAATGGCGTTTTTCTGCGCATTACGGACCGTAAAAAGGAAATCTTTAAATTATCCAACGGCAAGTATGTAGCTCCCCAGGTAATTGAAGGTAAACTGAACGAATCGCCTTATATTGAAAGCTCGCTGGTCATAGGAAGCAATCAGAAAGTGGTCTCGGTCATTATCATCCCCAATTCCACCCAGGTACAGGATTGGGCAGCCCGCCATAAAATGGTTTTCCAGGATCTGGAAAACCTTTACCAGACCAGGGAGATCAATGATTTGATCCACAGGGAGATTGAGCGGATCAACAAAACACTGGCCCCGCATGAACAGATCAAATTTTTCCGTCTTGTCAATGATGAATGGACTACTGCAAACGGTCTGCTCTCGCAAACCCTCAAATTACGCCGCGCCCAGCTGCATAAGCATTACGAAAAACTAATCGCATCGATCTATCCGTCGTGATCCGCAAAGCAAACGGCAATGATAAGAAGGCGCTCCGCCAGATCTGGTGCGCTGCTTTCGGGGATAACCCTGATTATGCTGCCTTTGTTACAGATCATTGCCTGGAACTGGGAACGGTGCTTTACCATCCCGGGGGAATGTCTTGTCTTACACTGTTTCCCATCACCCTTTACCAAAGAGGCAGAGTGGCCCTGGAGGGTATCTGTGCTTATGGCCTGGCAACACACCCCTTGCAGCAAAAAAAGGGATTCGGGTCTTTGTTGCTTGCCCGTGCCCTGGCGGGAGGATTCCCCTTTGTGTTGCTATATCCGGCAACCGAAAACCTGCAGAGTTACTATCTGAAAAGAGGTTTTGAAACCCCGGTGCGTATCCCCGCTCCTGTTTCTATGTCTGCCTGTAACGGGCCTCGTAGCCAGCTCCCGGCCAATGAACTCTATGCGACATACAAAGACGATGCTCAGGGGCAGAAATTTACATTTCTCTGGCCATTTCCCATCTTCGATTTTGCTTTCAAAGAATGCCTGTTTCGCAAGGGTTACGTGGTTCCCCCAAGGTTTTGCTATCCCTCAGAGACAGGCCGGGGTGTCTTGTGCAAACCTTACAGATACGCCGGGCAAAACGAAGCATCGTCGTATTTGAGAGCGTTGGCTCATTTCAATGTTCCCGTTAAGGGATTCAGCTTCGAAGATAGTATTTTTTACCTTCCTTTAGACTGATTGTCAGAAGGTTATTCTGTAATACCCCAGGGGGAGCAAGCCGGTTTGATACGTTGTTTTCATATCTTCCAGCTTCACGTCATATTCATAGGAATACACATTCTTGCGGTTGGTGAAATTCCGGATCTCAACCCCTATTTCATGGGTAACTTTCTGTTGCTGGATTTTTGCCCAGGCTTTCAGGTCGCCGCGCATGTAGAACGGATGTCTTGGCACGTAGGCCTGCTCATAAACATAGACTGTTGTCCCGGTAGCCCTGGAAGCATCAAGGTCTACAGGGATATAGCGTTGTCCCCCGGCAAAAGAAAATTTCACATCACCCCCGAAAGTCCATATGTTTTTTGCAGTGGGATTATTTGATAATTCAAACTCTTTACCTATCAAAATGTTGGATACAAAATTACTGTTGTACCGGGTATTTCTCAGTATGTTGTCAATGCTTCTGAATTTACTTTCAAAGACAGATGCGGTCACCATGTAATACCATCCGCGGGACAGAAAACGCTCCAGGGTAAGTTCCAGCCCATAATTGTAACCGGTTGCATCGCTTACATAGACTCGTCCGTATTTGTCAAAATTCATCCCCGTCAGGTTGACAACCGCGTAATACGGTTCATAAAGGTCTACCGGAATGTTGTATAGATACTGATAATAAGCCTCTGCCTTAAGCCGTGTGGATGGGGCCATGCGCCACTGGTATCCCAGCACCAGGTGGTGCGCACGTGTCATGTCCAGGTACCTGTTGGGATAGATCTTGCTGTCAACAGCCTGGGAAAACAGTTTGGTCATATAAATCTCAAGACCCTGGTACTGGCTGTGGAGCCCGTATCCAAAAGTCAATTCGTGCTTTTCTTTGAATTTCCATGAAATTCCAAATCGTGGATCTATATTCCAGGTCTGGTTCAGGAAAAGAAACTGGGCATTCACGCCGGCATCCAGGGTCAGCTTTGGTGTGGCCCTGTAGGACACTTCCGAAAATCCGCCCAGAAGAAATGTGTAACCCACTTCGTTCACGTCTTTTGGATAGGTGGTCATTGAATAATCATTGGATATGAACTTGTAGGCAAGTCTTTTGCCGGTAAGTCCCGAACGCAGGGACACCCGGCTCCCCAGCTTAACATTGTGGACAGCCTGCAGACTCTGGAATTCACGCATGAGCAGCGCATCCTGGCTGCGGTCTTTGAGAAGGGTTTGCGCATTCATAGAGTCAATCTGCGCCGAAAAGGAGGAATAGGATCCGGCCAGCGCAATATTGAGGGACTGATTATGTCCCAGGCTTTTCTGGTATCGTATCCCGGCAACGGCCATTCCTGACTGTGTGGCAATATCATCTGCATAATTGTAAAAATCCGATTCTCCGTTTATTATGCTGACTTTTCCCGTACCCCCAATTGTGAAAAATGAAAAGGTTCCGCCTTTGGGCGTAGGGACATGAATCTTTGCTGTCCAGTCCTGGTACCTGGGAACGGCAGATCCCGTTCCAAATTCAAACCCCAGGTAAGCCAGCGCATCCAGGAAAGAATAACGGTAAGAGCCCAGATAGGAAGCTTTCGATTTTCTGGAAAGCGGTCCTTCTGCTCCGAATTCAAGACCGTTGATGCCAAGCTGGCCTGTGAATTCATGTTTATCGTAATTCCCCTCCCTCAGGTGGATGTCAAAAACTCCTGAGTAGGCATTGCCATATTCTGCAGGAAAAGCACTGGTGTAAAAATCGGAATTGGATAACGTGTTTACATTCAGCATGCTGATTGCCCCACCAGTAGCCCCGCCATCGGCAAAATGGTTGGGATTGTATATGTCGACTCCTTCCATACGCCACAAAAGACCAAACGGGGAATTACCCCTGATAACAATGTCGTTGTTTGAATCGTTGGGCGTGCCTACTCCTGCAAAATTCTGAGCCATTCTGGATATATCACTCATGGCACCGGCATACCTTTCGGCATCGGCCACAGAGAATGTCCTGGCAGAAACCGTAGCCATATCGTTCACCGGACGCAATTTGTCCCTTTCTGCAGTGATGACTATTTCCCGGACCGTCATCACGTCTTCGCGCATGGTGATATTAATCACCAGCTCCTTTCCCGAATTGAGTGAAATATTTTCCATATAGACGCTTTCCATACCTATGCTTGAAAAAAGGATGGAAATCCGGCCAATGGGGACATTGGGAATATTGTAATAACCGTCAATATCGGTATAGGTGGCCAGATAACCGCTGTTATTGACCACCACCCCAACGCCTACCAGGGGTTGTTCCGATATATCGTCCACTACCCTTCCTTTGACAGTTTGTACCATTTGTTGTGCCTTTAGAGAAACAAAGGGAAACAGGAAGATTAGCGTGATAATTACAATACGTTTCAATGTAAACAATGTGCTTTGGTGCATAAACCCACAAAAGTAGTATATTTTTTTTGCTTCTGTACTTAAATATTGTTCCTTAATAAAGCATTCTTTGTTTAGGTAAATATGCCTTATAAACTGTTCTTTAATGGTATATAAACACTTAACGCCCCAGATACAACAGTAAAACAGAAATGTCGGCAGGAGACACCCCCGGGATCCTGGAGGCCTGACCAATAGTGCGGGGTTTGATTTTTTGTAACTTTTGCCGTGACTCTGTAGACAGGGAGCGTATTTTTGAATAGTCAAATTTCTCAGGAATGGTCACCGTGTCCAACCTGAGAACCTTTTCTGCAAACGCTTTTTCTCGCTCAATATAACCTCTGTACTTTATCACAATCTCTGCTGACTCATAATATTCTGCGGCCCGGGGGTCTTCTTCATATAATGTTCCACGTGGAACAAATCCGGCAATGTCTTCCCATTTTACTTGCGGTCTGCTTAAAATTTGTGCGAATTTTCTTTTGGTGTTCACCGGGGCGGTTCCGGCCCTGAGCAATATTTGATTGGCTTTATCCGGTTCTATTGATGTGCTTTCCAGCCATTGCAGGATCCTGTTTCTTTTTTCAATCTTTTCTTGCAGAAAGTTGTATCTTTCAGCATTTGCCATTCCTATGCTATATCCCGTTAATGTTAGTCTTTCGTCTGCGTTGTCCTGCCTTAAAAGTATCCTGTATTCTGCACGTGAAGTAAACATTCTGTACGGTTCGTCAACTCCTTTTGTGACCAGGTCATCTATGAGTACCCCTATGTAAGCCTGGTCCCTGTTTAATATCAGGGGTTCTAGTTTATTGACCTTTTGGTGTGCATTGATTCCGGCCATTAATCCCTGTGCCGCCGCCTCTTCGTACCCTGTTGTGCCGTTGACCTGCCCTGCAAAAAACAAATTTTCAATTTTTTTTACCTCAAGCGTATGAAAAAGTTGTGTTGGGGGAAAATAATCATATTCTACCGCATATCCAGGGCTGTGAAATTTTGCGTTTTCCAGGCCCTTGATTTTGCGTACTGCCTGGAATTGAATTTCTATTGGGAGTGACGATGCAAATCCCTGTAAATAGTACTGGTTTGTATTCCACCCTTCCGGTTCGAGAAAAAGCTGGTGTTGCTCTTTATCCTCGAATGTTTTTAATTTATCCTCTATACTGGGACAATATCTGGGTCCTTTACCGCTGATCCTTCCTGCAAATAGCGGAGAGTCCTTGAATCCCTCTCTTAATTTTTCATGAACTGCAGCATTGGTATACACCATATAGCAGTCCATTTGTTTTTGTTTTTCCTGAATGGCGGACAGTGTGTTTAAAAAAGAAAATTTTTGAGGGGTCACGTCTCCTTTTTGTACCTGTAATGATGCAAACTCTACCGTTCTCCCGTCTATCCTGGGTGGCGTTCCGGTTTTCATGCGTTCTATCTGTATGCCACTTTCTAACAGTTGCTTACTCAGACCTAAAGCCGGCGTTTCTCCCATTCTCCCACCAGGTGTGGATTGCCATCCTATGAAAATCTTCCCGTTCAAAAAAGTTCCATTGGTGAGAATGACAGCCCGAGCATAGAATTCCTGCTGGAACTGCGTTTTCACACCAATTACCTTATTGCCTTCCAACAAAAGGGAAACAACCTGGTCCTGCCATATGTAAAGTTCCTCTGTGTTTTCCAGTATTTCTCTCCAGCTTATGGAATATAACATCCTGTCGCATTGTGCCCTAGGACTCCACATTGCCGGACCCTTTGAGCGGTTGAGCATTCTGAACTGTATGGTACTCCTGTCTGTAACAAGTCCCATTGCACCACCCATGGCATCTATCTCTCTTACAATCTGGCCTTTGGCAATACCTCCGACTGCAGGATTACACGACATCTGGGCCATTTTTGTTATGTCCATGGTTATGAGCAGGGTTTTGGATCCAAGCCTTGCTGCTGCATGGGCTGCTTCACATCCGGCATGACCTGCTCCCACTACAATTATGTCGTAATTGTATGTCATTTCAAGGGGTTGATTGTTATTCCGTTAAGCGCTGTGTCTTCTGCATTGCGCATTTTTTTTCTTTCCTTCGGCGTCCTGTCATTCAACCCTGCCATGTGAAGTATACCGTGAATGATTACCCTTAGTAATTCCTGTTCTTTCTTCTGTCCATATCTTTGAGCATTGAAAAAAACAGTTTCCGGATCAATAAAAATATCTCCACTCAGCCGCTTGCTTTCTTTTTCTGAATACGTGAACGTAATCACGTCTGTATAATGATCATGATCCAGGTATTTCTTGTTTAATTGGAGCATATACTCAGAATCGCAGAATATTAAACCTATGTCGCCTACCTGTTTCCCATAAGATTTAAGAACGTCGGATATCCACTTTTTTATGGCACGTCTGTTGCTTGCTTTAAAAGATGTATTGCTTGTGTAAAAAAGAATCATTCTGTTTTTAAATAACGCCGCAAAATTACTAAATTGTTTTTTAAATATTTTTTTTTACATTTGCAAGTCCTGATGGGCCATTAGCTCAGCTGGCTAGAGCGCTTGCATGGCATGCACGAGGTCGTCGGTTCGACTCCGACATGGTCCACACAATTAAATTATTTTAAATAATGGTACAGAAAAAAAGCCCTAAAGCAAATCTTGAAAACAAGAGAGTGCTTTTCATTGAGATCGGTCTGGTCTTTGCTCTTCTAATTGTTCTGGCTGCCTTTGAATACAAGACTTACGAAAAAAGCGCCAGTTTTATCGATACCGAGGTTAAGCAAGTCATTGAAGAGGAGCAAATCCCGGTAACGTTGGAAACACCTCCCCCTCCGCCCGAAACGGCACAACTCCCGGTTCTTTCAGATGCCATTGAAATCGTCGACGATGATATTACCATTGAAGATGACATTATCATTGAATCAGAAGATGACGCTACTTTTGCGGTAGAGATTCGCGATTATATCTCTTATACTCCGGAAGAAGTTGTAGAGGAAGAAGAAATTCCTGTTGCAATTGTAGAAGAAAAACCCACCTTCCTGGGTGGTGACGAGAACACTTTTACAAAATGGGTCTTCGATCGGATCGTTTATCCCGAGGTAGCAAAAGAAAACGGAGTTCAGGGCCGTGTTGTTCTTTCCTTTATTGTAGATGCCGACGGGTATGTCAAGAATGTCACCGTTCTTCGGGGAGTAGACCCGTCCATAGACAAAGAAGCTGTTCGCGTTGTATCTTCTTCACCCAGGTGGAAACCAGGCAGACAGCGTGATAAGAACGTTAGGGTGCGTTATAATTTCCCCCTGAATTTCCAGCTCAGATAGGAAGTCTGTGCTTTTTAGTACAAATTTTTTAAGCGCCCGTCATTAAGGGCGCTTTTTTTCACTTTATGGAAAGCGTTAAAGAACAAGACAAGGCTGTTTTTATAGGTATTATAAGACCCGGAACCGATACAGCGCAATTTGATGAATACCTGGATGAACTGGAATTTCTGGCAGATACAGCAGGTCTTGAGCGCGGAGGCCGTTTTTTTCAACGTCTAGAAAAGCCCCACCCCAATACCTATCTGGGTAGCGGGAAACTTCAGGAACTGGCTTCTTATATAAAAGCTGAAAACGTTTCCATTGCCGTTTTCGATGATGAATTGTCTCCTTCCCAATTGCGAAACCTGGATAGTGCTCTTGACTGCCGTATCCTTGACCGCACCAACCTCATTCTGGATATATTTGCCCGGCGTGCTAAAACCGCTTACGCCAAAACCCAGGTTGAACTGGCACAATACCAGTACCTGCTGCCCCGGCTAACGCGCATGTGGACACACCTTGAAAGACAACGCGGAGGTATTGGTATGCGTGGCCCGGGGGAATCACAGCTGGAAACAGACCGGCGCATTATTCTGGATAAAATTGCCCTGCTCAAAGATAAATTGCAGAAAATCGACCGCCAGATGATGTCCCAGAGGGGCAACAGGGGATCTCTGACCAGAATGGCACTGGTTGGCTACACTAATGTGGGCAAGAGCACGATCCTGAACCTTTTGGCAAAAACAGACGTGTTTGCGGAAAACAAACTGTTTGCGACACTGGATACGACCGTACGCAAAGTTGTTGTTGAAAACATACCTTTTCTGCTAAGCGACACGGTTGGTTTTATCCGAAAACTACCAACACAATTGGTGGAATCGTTCAAAAGCACGTTGGATGAAGTGCGTGAAAGCGATGTGCTGGTTCATGTTGTGGATGTATCGCATCCAAACTTTGAAGAGATGATGCACGTAGTCCAGGATACGCTACGGGACATTGGTTGTGCAGATAAGCCTGTTTATCTTGTTTTCAATAAAATTGACGCTTTTCAGGAACGCCCGACACCTGACGGCACATTCAGTCTTGAATCTTTTAAAAAAACATGGATTTCAAAATTGCATGATCCCTGTATTTTCATTTCTGCCAAGGAAAAAATCAACATTGATAAGTTTCGCCGGGATCTGTACGGCATGGCTGCCGAAGTTCAGGCTGGCAGATACCCCTTTGGGACGTTCTTGTGGTGATTTCAGGCATATTTTTTGCTAATACCTTGATAGGGACCATAATTAAAATGACCATAGCCATGGAAACAAAAAAAAAGCCCGCTTTTCACCGAAATCGGTTTTATCGTTGCTTTTGTTGTGGTCCTTGCTGCTTTTGAATACAAGATTTACAACAAAACAGCACGTTTTCTCAATGCCGGGGTAAAACAAGTCATTGAAGAGGAGCAGATCCCCATAACCCTGGAAACACCTCCTTCCCTGTCACAAACGGTACAGCTCCCAGTACTCTCCGATGCCATAGAAATCGTTGAAGATGACATTTTCATTGAAGATGACATGATCATTGAATACGAGGATGATGCTGCGTTTGCGGTAGAGATTCGCGACTATGTTGCGCCGGCTGCACAAGAGGAAATTGTTGAGGAAGATGAAATTCCTCTGGCCATTGTAGAAGAAAAACCCACATTCCAGGGCGGTGATGAAAACACTTTTACCAAATGGGTGCTGGAGCACATAGTTTATCCCCAGGTGGCCAAAGAAAACGGCGTTGCGGGCCGCGTTGTGCTTTCTTTCGTGGTAGATGCAGACGGTTATGTCAGGAATGTAAAAGTTCTGCGCGGAATCGACCCGCTCATTGACAAAGAGGCTGTTCGCGTTGTTTCTTCGTCCCCAAGATGGAAACCCGGCAGACAGCGGGACAGGAACGTAAGGGTGCCGTACAATTTCCCCATCAATTTCCAGCTTAATTAAACGTTGTTTTCACTTTTGCTGGTACAAAAATGATTAACGTTTACAATACAAGAACTCGCGATTAAGCCGGGCAATATGTGCAATCGTAATGTTTTTCGGGCATTCCATCTGACATGCCCCTGTATTGGTACAGGAGCCAAATCCCAGCTCATCCATCCTGGCCACCATGGCCCGCGCCCTGCGGCTTGCTTCCGGTTTACCCTGGGGCAGCAGGGAGAGTGCGCTCACCCTTGAAGCCACGAACAACATGGCCGACCGATTCTTGCAGGTAGCCACGCATGCCCCGCATCCGATACAGGCCGAGGCATCCATGCTTTCTTCTGCCTTCTCTTTGGTTATTAGTATGTTATGAGCTTCCGGCGCACTTCCCGTATTGGCGCTGATAAAACCGCCTGCCTGCAGAATTTTGTCAAAAGCCCTCCTGTCAACCATTAAGTCTTTTATCACGGGAAAAGCCCCGCAACGCCACGGTTCAACGGTAATGGTGCTGCCATCCCTGAAACGGCGCATATACAGCTGGCATGTGGTTATTTCCTGGTCCGGACCATGAGGTCTCCCGTTTATGTACAACCCACAGGCACCACAGATTCCTTCCCTGCAATCATGGTCAAAGGCGATTGTTTCCTGCCCCTGTGATACCAGACGATTGTTCAGGATGTCCAGCAATTCAAGGAACGATGTGTCTTCCGGTACCCCCTCCATTTTAAAATGCTGGAAATAACCCCTGGCCCCGGGGCCTGCCTGCCGCCAAATTTTCAACACGAAAAACATGTTACCGATATTTTCGTTCTGTCAGTTTAATATTATCGAATACAAGAGGTTCCTTATGCAGAAGCGGGGCTTTCCCTTCTCCCCGGTATTCCCAGGCAGCCACATAAGAGAAACGGCTGTCATCCCGCAGCGTTTCTCCTTCGTTTGTCTGGCTTTCTACACGAAAATGACCTCCGCACGATTCCTTGCGGTGCAATCCGTCTGTTTGCATTAACCGGGCTAATGTAAAATAGTCTTCAAGATGAATGGCTTTTTCCAGCTCCTGGTTCACTGTTGTGTGGTTGCCGGTTATACCGGCCTCATTCCAGAAATATTCCTCCAGAGATTCAATTTGGGGCATCAGTGAGGTCAATCCCTCCCCGGACCTTTCAATCCCAAGCCCTTCCCACATCAGGTCGCCCAATCTGCGGTGCACCGTATCAACAGGCACCCTGCCTTTTAAATCCATGAGCCGCTCTATGCGTTCCCGCACAGCCGCCCTTGCCTGCATGAATATATCCCATGCCGCATCGGGACATGGTTCGGCGGTTTTGTCGGCAAGGTAGGCGGGAAGTGTATAAGGCAGGATAAAAAAACCATCTGCAAGACCTTGCATCAGCGCCGAGGCCCCCAGGCGGTTTGCCCCGTGATCACTGAAATTTGCTTCTCCAATGGCAAACAAGCCTTCCACGGTGGTCATCAGATGGTAATCTACCCACAATCCGCCCATGGTATAATGAATGGCGGGATAGATCTGCATGGGTTCTTTCCACGGGTCTTCTCCCGTAATCTTTTCATACATTTGCAACAAATTCCCGTATTGGCTTTCTATGAATGCCTTACCGTGCTTTTCTATGGCCTGGGTTAAATCAAGATAGACGGCACGCCCGGTCCTGCTCACGCCCATGCCTGCGTCACAGCGTTCCCTGGCTGCCCGCGATGCCACATCCCTGGGAACCAGGTTCCCGTAGGCGGGATACCTGCGTTCCAGGTAATAATCCCTATTCTCTTCCTCAATGGCCGATGGCCTGATCCTGCCTTCCCGCAAAGCCCTGACGTCTTCTTCTCTGGCAGGCACCCATATTCTTCCGTGGTTTCGGAGCGATTCGCTCATCAGTGTTAGCTTGGACTGGTATTGGCCATGCACCGGAATGCATGTGGGATGTATCTGGACAAAACCGGGATTGGCAAAGAGAGCTCCCTTTTTCCAGCATTGTACCAGGGCCGAGCCATTGGAATTCATGGCATTGGTAGAAAGGTAGTAAACATTTCCGTATCCTCCCGAGGCAAGAACCACCGCATGGGCAGGGTAGGCGGTTACCCTTCCTGTGACCATATCCCGGGTGATGATCCCCCGGGCACGTCCATGTTCTGTCACCAGCTCCATCATTTGTTCCCGGCTATGGACCGTTACCTTCCCCCGGGCCACCTGCCTGTTAAGCGAAGAATAGGCCGCCAGCAGGAGCTGTTGTCCTGTCTGTCCCCTGGCATAAAATGTCCTGCTTACAAGTGAGCCGCCGAAAGACCTGTTGTCCAGATACCCGCCGTAATCCCTGGCAAAGGGGACCCCCAGGGCAACGCAATGATCAATGATGGCGTTACTCACCTGGGCAAGACGGTACACATTGGCCTCCCTGGAGCGGAAATCCCCGCCCCGCAACGTGTCCATGAAGAGTCGTTCTACCGAATCGTTGTCGTTCCGGTAATTCTTTGCCGCATTGATCCCCCCCTGGGCCGAGACCGAATGTGCCCTGCGCGGAGAATCGCTCATGCAAAACACATTCACGCGGTACCCCTGTTCGCCCAGGGCCGCTGCTGCCGAGGCTCCTGCAAGTCCCGTTCCCACCACGATAATATGCATCTTTTCCCTGTTAGCGGGAGACACCGCTTTCAGAGATTCTTTGCAGCGTGTCCATTTATGTTCCAGCGGACCTTCCGGGATTTTTGCATCAAGGATCGCAGACATGATAATTGGTTTGACATACAAAAATACAAAACAATGCCGAGATGCAATTTTTTCATAACTTCGTTGCATGAAACACTTGCTTTACATCGGAATTCTGGGACTATCCCTAACCCTGGCTTCCTGCGTGAATCCACAGGAAAATACTTCGCTGCGCACCGGCGCAGAAAACACAGAGGCTTACCTTTCCCTGCTCAAAGGAAAAAGGGTAGGGCTGCTTACCAACCACACAGCCCTTATAGAAGACAAACACCTGGTAGACAGCCTGCTCTCCCTGGGCGTGGATATAAGAATGATTTTTGCCCCGGAGCATGGTTTCAGGGGTAATGAAGACGCCGGCGCACAGATTGACCACCAGATTGATCCCAAAACCGGTATTCCCGTCATATCGGTTTATGGCCGCGGTGCGGTCCCCGCAGACAGCCTGATGCAGCAAATTGATATTGCCATTTTTGATATTCAGGACGTGGGACTTCGTTTTTATACCTACCTGTCTTCCCTGTATTACCTGATGGAAGCCTGCGCGGTGAACAACGTTCCCCTGCTTGTGCTGGACCGGCCCAACCCTAACGGTCACATGGCCTCGGGTCCTGTACTTGACATGCAATACCGTTCTTTTGTGGGGGTAATTCCCATACCTGTGGTACACGCCATGACGCTGGGGGAACTGGCCTGTATGATCAATGGGGAATTCTGGCTTCAAGACAGCCTGCAGGCACCCCTGACCGTTATTCCCTGCCTTAATTATACGCACCGGACCATTTATGAATTACCGGTAAAACCCTCACCCAACCTGCCCAACAACCGCTCCATCTACCTGTACCCCTCTATCTGCCTGTTCGAGGCAACTCCTGTAAGCCTGGGGCGTGGAACCGATTTTCCCTTCCAGGTATACGGACACCCTCAAATGGCCGGCCACGATTTTTCCTTTACTCCCCAATCCGTACCCGGGGCACGAAATCCAATTCAAAAGGACGTCCTTTGTTACGGGGTAGACCTTCGCACCTCTCCTCCCGATGAAGTGATCCGTGCCAGGGGATTTGACCTTCAATACGTGATAGATGCATACCGCAACCTGAATGAAAACGCAAAAATCGGTGATGAATTCTTTACCTCGTATTTTGAAAAGCTTGTTGGTGTGGACTATGTCCGCCCCATGATCCTCCAGGGAAAGACTGCCGATCAAATCGCAGCCCTCTGGGCTGATCAGCTGGAGGATTTTAAGGTGAAACGCAACCAATACCTGATCTATCCCCAATAATCATGAAAACCAGCTTAATTCTTTCTTTATGCCTGCTGCTGCTGTTGCCTGGCACCACATACGGTCAGGACAAAAAAGAAGAGCAGGTCAAATCCATTGTGGAAAGCGGACAATTTGTGATCCTCTTTGACAGGGCCAATCCCGCCACAGGAAGGTCCGTGATGCTTTCCCCATATTATGAAATGAGGTTTGACAGCACCCGCGTGTCTGCTTACCTGCCGTATTTCGGGCGGTCCCACACCGCTCCGGCCGATCCCCGCAAACTGGCCATAGAACTGGAAAATGCGGAAGTTCAAACCCAGACATCGTTTAACGAACGGAAAGGGTACACCATTGTCTTTACATCCAAAACAGAAACCAACGAAAACATTACATTCTATCTGAAAATCACTTTGAGCGGAATGGCAACCCTTTCTATTAACAGCAGTACCCGGCAAAGTATTACTTACCTGGGAAATTTGAAAATGTGACTATGAATACTTTACTCGCTTTGTTTATGACCTCCTTGCTCCATTTGATCCCGGCCCCTGTAGAAACAATTCCCCAGGATGGCTTTTTCCTCTTCAACGGGCAGACTTCCCTCTTCTTTCAGGAAGCAGCCCTGCCTTTGGCCCGGGAAGCAGCCGCCCTGTTCAGGGAAACCATAGAACCATCCACGGGAATTGTCATCAGAAACGTGAAAACCCGCCCCTTGTCCAACGCCCTCGTTTTTTCTTATGACCAATCCCTGCCCCCCGAGGGTTACACATTACTTGTAACAAAAGACTTTACAGAGATCGGAGCCGGCGATGCTGCAGGTTTTTTCTACGGTACGCAAACACTCCTGCAGTTGTTTCCTGCCAATGTATACCAACCTGTCTACCAACCGGATCAATACCTGCCCGCCCTTCAGGTTAAAATTCCCTGCGTTCAGATCAGGGACTACCCCAGATTTTCGCATCGCGGCATGATGCTGGATGTAAGCCGTCAGTTCTATACGGTTGAATACGTCAAACGTTTCATTGACTGGATGTCCAGGCACAAGCTGAACGTTTTTCACTGGCACCTTTCCGATGATAACGGCTGGCGTGTTGAAATAAAAAAATATCCTTTTCTGACCCAAAAAGGAGCCTGGCGCGGTCCGGGCCAGGTTCTGCCCACAACCTACGGCCATGCGGGAGAAAAGTACGGCGGCTTTTATACCCAGCAGGAAATCCGTCAGATCGTGGCCTATGCTGCAGAACGCCATATAGAGATCATCCCCGAAATTGACCTTCCGGGGCACTCTAAAGCCGCTATTGCAAGCTATCCCGACATCCTCTGCGACCTGACAGAAGAGGTGGAACTGAGCATCCAGGGGACCAGCAACAATGTCTGGTGCGCTTCGTATGAAAAAAATTACCAGATGCTGGATGATATTGTTCGTGAAATGGCCGCGCTCTTTCCTTCCCGGTATTTTCACATTGGAGGGGACGAAGTGGTCACCAGCCAGTGGGCCAGCTGTACACGCTGCACAGCGTACATGCACAAGCACCATATGGAAGATCCTGCCGGCATGCAGGCCTACTTTGCAGAGCGTATGCAGGGAATCCTCAATAAATACGAAAAAACACTGGTGGGGTGGGATGATATCATGGACGGTGATAACCTGGATCGGGAAAAAACCGTTGTACATGCCTGGAAGTCCATTGAAAAGATCACCCAGGCCGTTAACGGGGGTTACCGGGTCATTGCCCAGCCTGCCTCGCATTGTTACATTGACATGAAACACACCCCGGCAGAACGCGGCATGACATGGGCCTCTATCACCAATGTGGAGAAAGTGTATTCATTTGACCCCGTCCTGATGGCGGGAATTGACCCTGCCCGGGAAGAGCTGATTCTTGGCATCCAGGGAGGGTTGTGGTCCGAATTGATGGACAGGCCGGAGCGCATCGCAGAATACCAGGTGTATCCGCGGCTTTGTGCCCTTGCCGAGGTAGCGTGGAGTCCCCTGGCAAAAAAAGACTGGGAAGATTTCAATACCCGTCTTTCCCTTACACATTTTGACCGTTTGTATTTCATGGGCATCCGTTTTCGTGTCCCGCCCCCGCGCGCTGGTTACATGAACGGATACATAGTGGCAGAAAATGAATATCCGTGGATGGTCATGCGTTATACCAGCGACGGGTCCGATCCCTGCTCCCGCTCGTCTTTGTATACATCTCCCATTAAAACAGATCATCCTGAACCTTATCGCTTTGCGGCTTTTTTCAGGGACCATGTCCGGAGCATTGTGGTCCAGGCACATCTGCCCTATGACCGCAACCAGAAACCCGTTACCCGTGTCACCGGGAACCTGGAAATTAACAGGAGGACACCCCTTTCAAACCTGGGCGACAACAACCCTTCTACTTATGTGCAATGCTTTGGCCCGCTGCAGGAAGGACAATACCTTCAGTTTGCCTTTGAACAACCGGTTCATACACCCGGTATACTGGTCCGCACCGGTTTGCCCGGTGTAGATATTGACATGGTTGATTTTGCCCACGTGGAATATTCTTCCAACGGGGTTGACTTCAAACGCGCTGCCTGTGCCTGGGAAAACGGCGGATGCCGTTTTGTCCCCGATTCACCTGTGTTATCGGTCCGCCTTGTTATAGAGAAGGGTAATGATCCCCTGACTTTTTATTTGCAGGATCTCTGGATAGAAAAATAACAGACCGTTTATGGATTTACTTCGCTTTTATCTGAATGGAAAACCCCGGGAAATTGATTTTTCCCAACCGGAAAGCCCGCCACTTTCCTGCTCTGTCCTCCATTACCTGCGCCAGTATGAAAAATTGACGGGGACAAAAGAGGTGTGCGGGGCGGGAGATTGCGGAGCCTGCACGGTGGTCGTCGCCCACGCGGATGAAGTTACGGGGTCTGAAAAAAGGGTTTCGGCCGATTCCTGCCTCATGCGGCTTCCCCGGCTTCACGGAAAACATTTGCTTACCATAGAAGCCCCGCAACAATTACTGGATACTGCTCCCATCAGGGAGGCTTTTTTACGGGAAAGGGCAAGCCAGTGTGGTGTCTGCTCACCGGGAATGGTATTGTCTTCCTATATCCATTTGAAAAACCGCCTTCCCATGAACCAGGAGCAGATCAGGCGTTCTTTATCGGGAAACCTCTGCCGTTGTACCGGTTATCAATCCATTGTGGATGCCATGATTTCGCTGGACAGCAACTCCGGTATTAAGGCCGGAAGGGAAGAGCCCCTGGATTTTCCAGAGACAGAAAACAGGATGCATGTTTTTGTGCAGGGAAACAGTGCATACCTGCTCCCCCTTACCCTGGAAGATTTATATGCGGCCAGAAATAAATATCCCGGGGCGCGCATTGCCTCGGGCTTTACAGGCTCCTGCATGGACTACAAAGGCCCGGTCATTGATATTTCCCGGATACGTGAATTATTGCGGGTGCACGTATCAGACTCCGCTATTTCCCTGGGGGCGGGTTGCAGTTTTGAAACCATGAAAGAGCAAATGGGACCGCACTTTCCTTACATGATAACATACCTGGATTCCTTTGCTTCTTTACAGGTCCGGAACCAGGCGTCGATCGGAGGCAACATAGCCGACGGGTCTCCTGTCGGGGACACCATGCCGCTGTGCCTTGCACATGACGCTGTTTGTGTGGTCTGCGGGCCACGTGGGACACGTAGCATAAAGGCAGACCTTTTCACCACCGGATACCGTACGGTCGACCTGAGGTCAGATGAAGTATTGCTTGCCGTGGAATTTCCCATCCCCGCAGAAAAAACGTATCATTTTGCCCATAAGCAGTCAAGGCGCAAAAACATGGACATCAGTTCTGTTTCTTTTGCAGCCTCTGTCCGGGTGGAGGGAAAAACATGCAAATCGGTACGTCTGGCTTACGGCGGCATGGCGGCCGTTCCGGCACGTGCCCTGCACACAGAGCGTTTTCTCAAAGGGAAGGTGTTTTCCCGGGCCAATTGCCAGAAAGCCTCGGCCTGGCTTGAAAAAGACTTTTCCCCCATTTCCGATGTACGGGGAAGTGCCGCATACCGGATGGATGTGGCAAAAAATATGCTGATCCTTCTTTATGAATCATATAACGGGGAACATGACGGAAGATAAATTTACACAATACAGAGAAGCGGCACATCTGGCGGGTCAGACCCGCTACATTCCCGATCTGGAGCTTTATGAAGGAACGCTCAGGGGTTATGCCGTTTCGTCGCCCTACGCCCACGCACGCCTGCTTGAACTGGACGTACGTGCGGCACTGGCTTTCCCCGGTGTTGCAGCGGTGGTTACGGCAAGCGATATTCCGGGTCCCAATACGATGGCCCCCATCATAGAGGATGAACCCTGCCTGCTCCCGGTGGGCGGGATTTGCGGTTATCTGGGACACGTTGTATGCCTGGTGGCTGCCGACACCCTGGAGAACGCAAAAAAGGCGGCCTTGCTCATACAGTGGAAATGGGAGGTTTTGCCGCCTGTACTTTCGGTTGAGGAATCCCTGGAGAAAAAGCTTTTTTTATTCGAACCGCTGCATCTGATCAGGGGAAATACCCCGGAAACCATGGAGAAGGTTCCTTTCAGGGAAAAAGGGTCGCTACAGGCCGGGGGTCAGGAGCATTACTATTTTGAGCCCCACTCGGCTTATGCCGTTCCGCGGCACCAGGGAGGATTCTTTATCCGCGCATCTACACAGAACCCATCAGACAACCAGCGTTTTGCGGCCTCATTGCTCCAGCTCAGGGCCTCGGACATAGAAGTAGAGGCAGGCTGCATTGGTGGAGGTTTTGGAGGAAAACAGGCACAGGCCAACTGGTCGGTGGCCTGGTCTTCGCTGCTGGCCTGGAAAACAAACAAACCTATCCTTCTGATCCTGGAAAGGGACCAGGATTTCCGTATCTCGGGGAAGAGGCATCCCTTCAAAGCCACCTGGGATGTTGGTTTTGATCACCTGGGCAAGATCCTTGCCATCGACCTTTCCGTGGCTTTTGACTGCGGATGGTGTACCGATGTTTCCTATGCCGTTCTTCATCACAGCCTGTTCCACATTGACGGGGCTTATTTCATCCCCAACCTGAATGTGGTTTACTATCCCTGCAAGACAAATAAACCCAGCAACACGGCCTTCAGGGGCTTTGGGGTGCCCCAGGCCTTTTCCATCATAGAATCCATTGTAACGCAAATAGCCGGAGCCCTGGGAAAGGATCCGGCGGTGGTACGGTGGCAAAACTATTATGGCATAAAGAAAAACAACACAACACCGTGTAATATGCTGGTGGAAAACAACATCCTGCGTACAGCACATCGCCGGATGCTTGAAATGAGCCAATACAACGATTTGCGAAAACAGATCAAAGCCTTCAACCGAAAAAACGTTTCTATCAGACGCGGTCTGGCATTGGTTCCCGGTAAATTTGGCATTTCTTTCAATGAAAGTTTCCTGAACCAGGCAGGGGCGCTCATCAACATATACCGGGACGGGTCTGTGCTTATTCACATTCCGGGCACAGAAATGGGTCAGGGTCTTTACGATAAATCAAGAACCGTGGTATCAAGGGAACTGGGCGTTTCCATTGAAAATATCCGGATAAGTGATACATCCACCGCTGTCATTCCCAATACAACGTCCACGGCCGCGTCTACCGGAAGTGATTTTGCGGGCTCTGCGCTGAAAGATGCCTGTGATAAACTCAAAAAACGCCTTCATCCTATAGCGCTGGAAATGATGGGATTGGAAAAAGGCAAACTGGAGTGGAAAAACAACGCCATTACCTGTAAAGAAGTGGGCAAAAGAGTTACTTTCAATGAATTGGCACTAAATGCCTATATGTCCCTTGAATCTTTGAGTGAAAAGGGTTTCTATAAAAGAGAAGGAATAGGGTTTGAACTGGAAACCATGGAGGGCCGTCCTTACTGGTACTATGTGATGGGGTGCGCTGTTACCATGGTGGAATTGAACCTGCTGACCGGTGAATTCAGGGTCCCCGATGTATGGATCCTTCACGATTGCGGAGAATCCATAGACCAGGGAATTGACCTGGGGCAGATCCACGGCGCATTCATACAGGGAATGGGGTGGTGTACCCTGGAAAAGCTTATTACAAATGAAAAAGGACAACTGCTTACCAATTCCCTGGATAATTACAAGATCCCCGGGATTTATGAACTCCCCGAACATTTTCATATACGTTTATTCCCGGGAAACCCGGAACCGCGTAATATACATAATTCCAGAGCCATAGGTGAACCTCCGCTTATATATGCCCTTTCAGTGTGGCTTGCTCTTTGCGATGCCAGAGGGAAAATGCTCTCCCTGCCAGCCACCCGGGAAGAATTGATAAAACCTTTATACAATGAAAAATAACCTTCGTATCATACTATTTTGGGCGGTTTGTTGGGGACTGGCAGAAGCAGTAATCGGTTTTTTGCTCCATTTTGTAGAAAATTCTGCCGGGATCCTGCTTTACCCCTTCGGGGCCTATTGCCTGATCATGGCCTTCAAAAAAAGCGAAAGGAAGGTGATGGTCCCTGTATTGGTTACCCTGATAGCTGCCCTTTTCAAACTGAGCAACCTGGCGTTTACATCGCCCGAATTCCATTATAGGGTATACTTCCCTGTGATTGCAATACTTTCCGAAGGTTTGATCACTTCGGGCTTATTGTTTATAACCACACTGGTTCCTGTGCAAAACCTGTTGATTAAACCGGGTATAAAAAAATGACTTTTGTTCATAAATATTATTTTGTGGATAAACCGCAATTTTTACATTTTTTACCAACAGGGATATGAACATCATTTTTATTGGAATTAGTGCATAAATTATTGATTATTAATATTTAAGGTTTTATTTCAACATATCAACAAACATATAATAAACAATAGAAACCTTATAAGTAAAAATTATTTATATATTATTGCTTCATGGCAGATTTTGATCCCCACCTGAACAAGGAAACGATTGACAAGGATTTTGAAGAACAGATAAGACCCAGGGAATTTACCCAATTCTCGGGTCAGGATAAGATAACAGATAATCTAAAAGTATTTGTAAAAGCGGCAATGCTCAGGGATGAATCACTGGATCATGTACTTTTGCACGGCCCTCCCGGATTAGGGAAAACAACGCTTGCCCATATCATAGCCCATGAAATGGGGGTAGGAATGCGGATCACTTCGGGTCCGGTGCTCGATAAACCCGGTGACCTGGCGGGATTGCTTACAGGACTGGAGCCGAGGGATGTCCTTTTCATAGACGAGATTCACCGTCTATCCCCTGTAGTTGAGGAGTATCTGTATTCTGCCATGGAAGATTTTACCATTGACATCATGCTGGATAAAGGGCCGGGTGCCCGTTCGGTACAAATATCCCTGCAACCATTCACCCTGGTTGGGGCCACCACCAGGAGCGGTCTGCTCACTTCTCCGCTCAGGGCGCGTTTTGGCATACAATGTCATCTGGAATATTACGACGCCTCTGTGTTGCTGCAGATTGTGCTGCGGTCTGCATCCATACTGCAGGTGGAAATTGAAGAAAAGGCCGCCCGGGAAATTGCTTCCCGCAGCAGGGGAACACCCAGGATTGCCAATTCCCTGCTCAGAAGGGTGAGGGACTTTGCCCAGGTAAAAGGTTCAGGAAAGATAGACACATCCATAACGCAATATGCCCTTAATGCCCTCAATATTGATAAAAGGGGGCTGGACCAGATGGATAATAAAATATTATCCACCATCATCCACAAATTCAACGGAGGTCCTGTGGGTATAGGTACCATAGCTACTGCAGTAAGCGAGGAAGTAGGGACCCTGGAAGAAGTCTATGAACCTTTCCTTATCAAGGAAGGTTTTTTGCAGAGAACACCCAGGGGAAGAGAAGCAACAAAGCTCGCCTACGAGCACGTAGGAGTATTTCCAACAGAAACCAACACACTATTTTAAGAAGATTTGCCATGAAGAAAAGCCTTTTTTTTGCCGTTTTTAGCCTATTTCTTGTTTTCGTAACCATCCGGTCACAGGCATGCACCTCGGCTATCATAACGGGAAAAGTGACCGCTAACGGTAAGCCATTGTTATGGAAACACAGGGATACCGGCCAGGAACAAAACCGCATAGCTTATTTCAATACCGGAAAATATGATTTTCTGGCCCTTGTAGATGCTCCCGATAAAGGGGAAGCAGCATGGATTGGCACCAATAAGGCAGGTTTTTCCATTATGAATACAGCCTCCTACAATTTAAAGGATGATCAGGTGGAGGATATGGATCACGAAGGGAAACTCATGTTCAGGGCATTGGAAATTTGTGCAGATCTTGAGGATTTTGAACGTTTTCTGGATACGCTATCCAGACCCATGAGGGTAGAAGCCAATTTTGGTGTTATAGACGCTTTGGGAGGGGCTGCTTATTACGAGGTCAACAACCATTCCTGGGTTAAGGTAGACGCTAATGACCCCCGCAATGCGCCAAACGGGTACCTGGTTTATACCAATTTTTCCTACACCGGAAGAATAGGCCAGGGAGCGGGATACATGCGGTATATAACGGCCAGCGATCTTTTTTTGCAAAAATCGTCCTCCATGGATTTTACCCCGCAATGGATTTTCAGCCATGTTTCCCGCTCTTTTTACCATGCATTTCTGGGAATGGATCTTTGTGATCCTGTTTTTTCCCCGCAAAACGCAAAAGGATGGTTTATAGACCAGGACTTCATTCCCCGCCGCTCGAGCACCTGTTCTGTGGTGATAGAAGGGGTCAAGCCGGGGGAAGATCCTCTTAAAACCATCATGTGGACGGTGATGGGATATCCCCCCGCCGGAGTGTGTATTCCCCTGTGGGTGCAAATGGGAGCAAGCCAGCCCGCCCTGCTCCTGGGACAAGGGGAAAACAACCGTTCTCCCTTGTGTGAAAAAGCCGTTGCGCTCAAGCACCGGGTATTTTCCGTGGAAAGAGGAAACGGTCCGCGTTATATGCATTTTTCTTTAATTCATAACAGCCGGGGCACAGGCTTTATGCAGCAGCTTGCCATCCTGAAATCAATACTTTTTGAAAAATACGAAACACTTATTGCCACCCTTGAAAAAGAAGGTCTTACGGGAAAAAAACTGGCAAAAAACAAAGTAGAAGAGATGTACAAAGAAATCTCGGCCATGATCGAAGAAACGTATGACAGACTTTGATGTACGGGAAATACAGGCATTTCTTGAAAAAAAGCACAGCGAAAACGCAACGGAAAACCTATTGTTAAAAGGACTTGCCGGATCTGCCATCTATTTTCCCATTGCATCCTTAGTCAAAAAGGCACCCGGCAGGATCCATGTGCTGATACTTGAAAATTCAACAGAAGCTTCTTACGCATCCGCAGACCTTTCTGTTTTGCTGGGTTACCAGTGCGTGTATCTGTTCCCGGCTTCATACAGGGGAACAGGAAAAACAGCCAGGCCCGATGAGTCTTTCCAGGTGCAACGGACCATGGCCCTTGGCGCAGTTGCAGAATTTTACAGGAAACCTTCAGATATCCTGCTGGTAACTTATCCCAAAGCGCTGCAGGAGGGTATTCCTGAAAAAGAAATCCTGGAGACAGGATCTCTGGATATCCGGAAAGGCCAGATAATATCGCACCAGGAGATCAAAGAAATACTTTTTCAGGCACGATTCGAAAAAACCGACTTTGTCAGCGAACCGGGACAATTTGCTGTCAGGGGGAGTATTCTGGACGTTTTTTCCTATGCAGAAAACCGGCCCTGCAGGATCAATTTTTTTGGGGACCAGGTAGAAAACATCAGGATATTTGACCAGAATACCCAATTATCCATAGAAGAGCGCAACACTATAAGCATAATACCCCGGCTGGAAGGAGACCAGTCTTTGCTTGAAATGATTCAAGGCAATGCCCTGGTCTGGCTGTTCCACGAACAAGCCGTAAACATCCCGGCAAACATCCCGGTGATTGCCATAAATCCACTGACAGAAGAAGGACAGAAGATCCTTTACCAGACTACGCCCCAGCCGGTGATCAACAAGAATTTCGCCTTGCTTGTCAAAGACATTCAGACAAGAAAGGAAAAGGGATACCAGGTCTTTATCTTGAGTGAAAACCGGGCTCAGATAAGAAGACTGCAGGAAATTTTTCGAAGCCTGGACTGTCCTGACGATTTGGTACAGTACCAGGAATTTTCCTTACACGAAGGTTTTACAGACCATTACAATAAGATTAGCTATTATACAGACCACCAGCTATTCCAGCGTATTCACAGGGTATACCTGAGAAGGGCCGTACAAAAGAGCGAACAGATCACCATCAATGATCTGTCCGGGTTCAGGATAGGAGATTATGTGGTCCACATTGACCATGGGGTAGGGATATTCGCCGGCCTGGTCAAGATCAACAACAACGGAAAGGTTCAGGAAGCCGTCAAACTCATTTATCAGGACAACGATGCCCTGTACGTAAGCATTCACGGACTTCACAGAATTGCCAGGTTCAAAAGCAAAGACAGTGAACCGCCCAGGATATCCAGGCTGGGGAGCGGGGCCTGGAACAGAATCAAGCAACAAACCAAGAAAAAGGTAAAGGATATAGCCGGCGAGCTGATTAAACTCTATTCTGAAAGAACTGCTGCAAAAGGGTTTGCGTTCTCTGCAGATACCTATCTGCAAAACCAGCTGGAAGCTTCTTTTCTTTTTGAAGACACGCCGGACCAGCTCCTGGCAACACAACAGGTCAAGGAAGATATGGAAAAGCCCTATCCCATGGACCGTCTGATATGCGGGGATGTGGGATTTGGGAAAACAGAAGTTGCCATACGGGCTGCCTTTAAAGCCGTTACCGACGGAAAGCAGGTGGCCTTCCTGGTTCCCACAACCATTCTGGCCCTGCAGCATTACCAGACGGTCTGCGAGAGGCTGGCCGAATTTCCGGTTACAACCCAGTTCATTTCCCGCCTTAAAACACCTGCCCAGACTAAAGAAATTCTTCAGCAGCTCGAGGCGGGAACCATTGACATCATTATCGGGACACACCGGCTGCTCAACAAGGATGTGCTGTTTAAGGACCTCGGCCTACTTATCATTGATGAAGAACAAAAATTTGGCGTTGCAGCCAAGGAAAAGCTCAAACAGATGAAAGTCAATGTGGATACCCTGACCATGACGGCCACCCCCATACCCCGGACTTTGCAGTTTTCCCTGATGGGAGCCAGGGATTTATCCATCATGCAGACTCCGCCTTCCAATCGGCTTCCGATTCATACGGAAGTACAGGTTTTTGACCAGGAAATCATAGGAGAGGCCATAGACCGCGAACTTGAAAGGGGAGGGCAGATTTTTTTTGTCCACAACCGCATCATGGACATTGAAAATGTGGCCGATACCCTGCGGCAAATACGTCCCGGCCTAAGAATTTCGATTGTTCATGGACAAATGCCTCCCAGGGCCATGGAAAAAATCCTGCTCGATTTTATTTGTGGGGATTACGATTTATTGCTCTCCACCTCTATCATAGAAAACGGGATAGATATTCCCAATTGCAACACCATAATCATTAACCGGGCACACCGGTTCGGATTGAGCGACCTGCACCAGATGAGGGGCCGGGTAGGACGTTCCAACAGGAAAGCCTATTGTTACCTGCTGGTGCCCAAAGACGTCAACCTGGGAGAAGACGCCAAAAGAAGGCTTAAAGCGCTGGAATCCTTTACAGAATTGGGAAGCGGTCTTAACATTGCCATGCAGGATTTGGATATCCGCGGGGCCGGGAACCTGTTGGGGGGAGAACAAAGCGGTTTTATTCTCCAGATGGGCTTTGAAGCCTACCAGCGCATACTGGAAGAAGCTCTGGCCGAGCTGAATCCTGCATGTGAGGGAAAACCGGCAGCCGTCAATTGTACCATTGAAACAGACATTGAAGTAATGATTCCCGATGATTACATAGGGCAGGTTGCTGAAAAAATCCGGCTATACAAGGAATTGGACAACATAAAGGACGAAGACCGGCTGCAGCGTTTCTTTGCGTCCCTTGAAGACAGGTTCGGGCCCATACCGGAACAGTTCAGACAACTTGGATTTATTGTCAGGTTAAGGCAAATGGCCGCACGGACAGGATTTGAGCGTGTTGTGCTTAAAAACGGCATAATGCTTGCATATTTCATTTCAGACCAGCAGTCAGCGTATTACAAATCGAAACAATTTTCAGATATTCTGAATTATATATCATTGAATCCCAAAAATTTCCAGGTTAAGGAACAAAAAAATAAACTGTTTGTGAAAATACCTCATGTTAACAGTGTTGAAGCAGCGTACAATTTTTTTAAAATATTTGCAAAACCCTGAAAAAGTGCGACATTTGCAAGCTATGCAAAAAACAGGATTCCGGATTCTGGCTTTTTCCTGCCTGTTCCTGCTCATTGGAACGGCCAGAACTGCAGCACAGAACTTTACCGATGCATTAGGCACCTATACCCCCTATTCCATGTTTGGTGTGGGAGAGGTAACCAGACCGGGTACTTCCCTGAACAGAGGCATGGGCGGGATCGGAGCGGGATTGCGGGATAACCGCTACATCAACTACCTGAACCCGGCTTCGGCTTCATCACGTGATTCCCTGTCCTTTATGCTCGATTTTGGGTTGATGCAAAAAAATTTCATAAACACCGACGGAACACGCTCTTCTGCTTACAATGCCTTTAATATGCATCATATTATCCTGTCTTTTCCTGTATGGAAAAGTTCTGCCATGCAACTGGGAATCATCCCCTACAGCAACGTGGGATATCGCTTTGTAGAAGACGAATCCAGGGAAGACATCCTGGCAAACATAGGTTCTTTCCGCTATTTCCATTATGGACAGGGAAGCATAAACCAGGCCTTCGCTGCTTTTTCGGCCACTTTTTTCCGCCACCTGTCAGTAGGGGCCCAGGGCATGTTTTATTTCGGGAATATTGAAAAAAACGCACAGGCCGTATCCCTTTCTAATCCGGAATTATACGGGACACTGAAGACCGGCTATGACATTGTGATCGGATCATTTGGAGCGCAGTTTGGAGTGCAGGCTTTCGGAAATGTCTCTCCAGGCACCTCGTTTACGGTAGGCGCCACATTCCAGCCCGGGGCAAAACTCCGCGGAGATGTTACAAGGTTTGCTAAGGTAGAGAGGGGTTCCGTCATAGATACGGTTTATTCCATGATCAGCCAGGGGTCTCAAATGTCCATTCCCATGGAATGGACGGTGGGTTTTTCCATCCGCAAAAGGGACAAATGGGTTTTTGGGGCAGATTATACCCAATCAGACTGGAGAAAATCAAATTTTGCAGCAACCCCCGGGGTTCTTTTTGAACCGGCATTAAGCAGAACATTGAAAGCCGGGTTTGAATTTACCCCCGACCGATACAGCATCCGTTATTTTATGCGCCGGTGGACTTATCGTATGGGCGCTTATTACGACCAGTCCTACATGATGCTCAACGGGAATCAGGTTACGGCCATAGGGGTGACATTAGGATTTTCAGTGCCGGTATACCGCTGGTACAATTCCATAGGAGTATCTGTTGATGCGGGCCAGCGCGGAAATATTGAAAACAATCTTATCAGGGAAAGGTATATTATGTTAATTTTGAACTTTAATTTGCACGATATTTGGTTTATTAAGCATAGATACAATTAAAATACGCAAAAATGAAAAAAATCGGAATCCTATTTTCTTTGTTCATGTTCGCTTTTATAACGCAAAGCTATGCTCAGTCGGGAAAGTTTGGTGCTACACCGGAAGACAGCGTGGCGTGCGTAAGGTATTTGAATTTTTATAAAGAATACTACAAGAACGGGAACATGAAAGAAGCCCTTCCTTCCTGGAGGGGAGCACTTAAAGTATGTCCAAAAGGGGTAACACAATCCTTATATCAGGATGGGCAAAATATTATTAAATTCATGATTAACCAGACAAAAGACGATAAATACAGAAAAGAACTGGTTGATTCTCTCATCCTGATGTATGATATAAGAATTGAAAAATTCCCTGCCACAAAAGCCCGTTTAAGTGCCTATACATTCAAGGCTTATGACATGGCCACCTATTACAAGGGAGACGACATGAAAATTTTCGCGGCACTCCAGGATGTGGTTAAATTTGGAAAAGAACAAACAGATCAAAACATTCTTGTCCTTAACATGCAGTATGCATCCAGCCTTTTCAAGGAAGGAAAACTTACAGCAGAAGACGTTATTAACGTATATGAGCAGGGAAGCGCTTTGTTTGATAAAAAAAGCCAGGTTGATCAAAGCGAAGCCATGACAGAAGCCCGCAACAGTTTTGAAACGCTTTTTGCCGTCAGCGGAGTAGCAGATTGCGACAATCTGATTGCCCTGTTTGAGCCGCGCTTTGAACAGAATTGCACAGACATAAGCTATGTAAGACGTGTTGTACAATTGCTTTCTAATGCAGGATGTGAAAGTTCCGACCTGTTCTTCAATGCCGTTCAGAGCCTGTACAAAATAGAGCCGTCCTACAACTCGGCCTATTACCTGTACCGCTTGTGTTCGGCCCGGGATATCAACGATGATGCCGTCATGTTCCTCAAGAATGCCATCAATTCAGAGTCTGTAGACACCACAACTAAAGGTGAGTATTTACTGGAATTGGGCACTTTCTACTACAAAAAGATCAACAATTATACCGCTGCTGCACAGTACGCACTCCAGTCTTTTGAGTTCAACCCGGGATTAAAGGGAAAAGCTTACCTTTTGATGGGTCACATCTGGGCCATTGCAAAAGTCCGCGACGGAGAAATGCCCGATATTGATGCACGCGCCAATTTTTGGGTAGCTGTGGATTATTTTGTAAAAGCAAAACAGGCCGATCCTTCTCTTGAAGAAGAATGCGATCGCCTGATCAGCACCTACAGGCAGTATTTTCCCACCGTGGAAGAGGCTTTTATGCATGATTTGGCAGAAGGCTCTGCCTATACGGTAAGAGCTAACGGTTTGTCGGCTACGACAACTGTCAGAACAACAAAATAATGTTTTTTCCCCTCAGGAAAACAACAGTGATCATGGTAGCAACGGGCCTGTCTCTTGCTACCATATTTGTCTCGTGCAAAAACCGGATGAAAACGGTTGAATCTTTGGATAACCTGGACAGCATCCCTACACAGACTGTTCAGAACATGGAAGGATGGCAGGTCGAGGGAGGGCTTGTTATGGGCCGGCTTACCGCTCCCTATATGGAAAAATATTCACGCGGAACCGACCCCTATGAAATTTTCCCTTTTTCATTCCGCGTAGAAGTCTACACCAGGGAAGGGATACTTGAAACGGTGATCACGGCAGACAAAGCATTGCACCGTTCCGGGGAACAGCAGATCTGGATAGCTACAGGCAATGTGGTGATCAGGAACCTGCTCAAGGAAGAAACCATGGAAACAGACACCCTTTACTGGGACCAGCAACAGAAAAAAATCTATACACACTGTTATGTGCGGCTGACTTCACCCGATTTTTTTGCCCAGGGTTACGGCATGGAATCGGACGAAAGGGCCACTAACGCCAAAATCCTGAAACCGTTTGATTCTTACGGGTACATTCAAAAGGACACTTTGTCCAATGAAGAAAAAGAATTAACTTCGCGCCCTGAAATAGAACCAAAACCATAAAATTTACAAGATGGCACTCCTGGAAAAGATACGCGTAAAGATGGGTATTTTTATTACCGTACTTATTGCTATAGCATTAATTTCCTTTATTATTGACCCCGGCACGTTACAGTCGGCCATATCCATGTTTTCTTCCAAAAACGACGTGGGGAAGATGAACCAACAGGGCATTACCTATATGGAATACGTCAAAAAACTGGAAAATCTGAAAAACCTGCAACAGGCCATAACAGGAACAACCTCCCTGGATGAACAAAGCCAGCAAGCTGTGGAAGAGGGTACCTGGCAGACCTTCCTTAAGGACCTGGTGTATATGCCAGCAATGGAAAAGGCCGGCATTCGCCTTGGGGACGAAGAAATGTTTGATATGGTTCAGGGAAGGGATATTTCACCCGTTATCATTAACGATGCTGTGTTTCGCGGAGAGGACGGACAGTTTGACCGCTCACGCCTGACCATGTTTGTACAGAATGCCAGCGCAGAGCCAGACGGGATTTTGGGAATGTACTGGAATTTCCTGCAAGAGAACATGGAGACAGAAAGGTTGTTCACCAAATACAGCTCCCTGCTGGCCCAGAGCAATATCGTCACCCCGGTGGAACTGCGCAAGATCATGGAAGATAACAACATCACCTCGAACGTGAGCTTTTGCCTGACACCGGTATCCTTTGCCAGGGACACGACCATTACAATCACCCAACAGGAAATACGGCAGTATTACGAAGCGCACAAACACCAATACCGGCAGATAGCAACACGGGACATTGAATATGTGGTTTTCCCCATATTGCCTTCACCGGAAGACATTGCCCTGGCTCAGGCCAATATCGAAAAAGTATACGATGAATTTGTGGCATCCGATAATCTGCGCCTGTTCCTGGCCCGCAATTCAGATAAACCGCTGGATACGTATTACTACAAGAAAGGAGAATTGTCTTCTGTATCTGCCGCTCTGGACAGCTTTGCTTTCAGTGCCACCCGGCGCTCTGTGCTTCCCCCTTATAAGGAGAACGATTTTTTCCGCGCTGCCAGGATAGCCGATATCAAACAATTGCCCGATTCGGTATTTGTACACCACATATTATTGCAAAGAAGCAACAAAGAAGAGGCGGCTAAAGTGGCCGACAGCCTGATTGCCATACTCAACACCGCTCCCGGGCGTTTTCAGGAACTTGCCGCGGAGTTCTCGGCAGACAAGAACCCCAATGCCCTTCCGGGCGTTTTAGGCTGGTTTGACGGTCAAGCCTACATACCGGGCATGGAATCGGTATTTGAAGCGCCCCTTGAAAAACTCTTCACCATTGAAACTCAATACGGCCTGCATCTTGTCAAAGTAACTCAGCGCACGCGGTTGCACAAAAAGGTACAGCTTGCCGTTCTTGTAAAGGAAGCCGTTGCCGGGAAGGAAACATACCAGGCCATATATTCCGCGGCAAACAATTTATCTACACAAAGCCGGAATCTGGAAGAATTCAACCGGGTTGCCATGCAAAGCAACCTGATGGTCATCCCTGCCATGGGGATTACACAAGACGCCAGGACAATTTCCGGGTACGAGCATATGCGCGAAATGGTCCGCTGGGCCTTTGAGGCCAAATACGGAGCCGTTTCTCCGGTTATATCGGTAGACAATAAATATTTCTTTGTGGCAGCCGTAAACGGCATTCATGAAAAAGGAACAGCCACCCTGCAGGAAAAACAGGCCGAGATAGAATCCATCCTTACCCTGGAAAAGAAGATGGAACGCTCTTACCAGCAGATCCGCGAAGAACTGGCCGGCCATACATCGCTTGAATCCTGGGCAGAAGCTACCGGCAGGACCATTTCCACCCAGACCGCCATAGCCTTTGCATCCATGCAGCAGACAGACCCAAAATTTGCAGGCGCCGTCTCGGCAGCCGAGGAACAGAAACTGTACGGACCCTTCAAAGGCGAAATTGGCGTATATGTGTTCCGGGTAGATGAACGCCAGGACGGAGCCTACTACACAGAAAACGATGCATTGCAAAGTGCCGCCTATTATTCCAACGTGCAGATTCAGATGGTTCCTATGGTATTGCAGGAAAGTGCTAAAGTAGAAGATAACAGGGCCAGGTTCTTTTAGCGGCTGAAAAGAAAGTGCATGATATCCCCGTCCTGCACCACATAATTTTTTCCTTCCACAGCCATTTTGCCGGCTTCGCGGCAGGCAGCTTCGGAACCGTAACGCATGAAGTCATCAAATTTGATCACTTCTGCACGAATAAAACCATGCTCAAAATCAGTATGAATAAGCCCTGCAGCCTGCGGGGCTTTTGTTCCCTTGCGGTATGTCCAGGCCTTCACTTCCATGGGTCCTGCCGTGAAATAGGTTTCCAGTTCAAGCAACCTGAATGCAGCTTTGACAAGACGCGAAACCCCTGATTCCTGCAGCCCCATGGATTCGAGGAACATCTGCCGTTCCTGGTATGATTCCAGCTCTGCGATTTCTGATTCTATGCGTCCTGCCACGATCAGGTACTGTTCATTTTCCTTCTCCAGGACTTCGGCCACTTTACGGGTATACACATTGCCGTTTTGGGCCGACTTCTCATCCACATTGCAAACATAAAGCACCGGTTTGTTGGTCAGCAGGAACAATTCCCGGGCCATCCGTTCCTCTTCCTGATTGGCAGGCACCACAGTCCGGGCATTGTTGCCCCGGCTCAGGGCATCGCGGTAACGGACAAGCAAACCGGCCAGTTTGGCGGCCTGTTTATCCCAGCCGGTGACGGCCTGTTTCTGTACTTTTGCTATCCGGCTTTCTATTGTTTCCAGATCCCTTAGCTGCAATTCAGTATCAATGATTTCCTTATCCCGTACCGGATCAACCGATCCGTCCACATGCACCACGTCAGGATCGTCAAAACAGCGCAGGATGTGCAGGATGGCGTCAGTTTCCCTGATATTGGCCAAAAACTGGTTCCCAAGCCCCTCACCCTTGCTTGCGCCTTTGACCAGTCCGGCAATGTCCACAAAATCAACGGTTGCAGGGACAATACGTCCCGGATGGACCAGAGAAGCCAGTTGTTCCAGGCGGGTATCCGGCACCTGCGTCGAGCCCAGGTTTGGCTCAATGGTGCAGAAGGGAAAATTGGCAGCCTGTGCCTTGCCCGAAGAAACACAATTGAACAGGGTGGATTTGCCCACATTGGGCAGTCCTACAATACCACATTTGAGTGCCATACAAACAATGATTAAGATTGAAAGGGGCACAAAACTAATAACTTTTTTACGATTTGTCCTTTTTATCCCCTTAGGTATACATAACTTGGGTTCATGATACGGTTTATTTTTTGCCTGGTAATTTTCTGGAACGTGGAAAACTACTTTGATCCCTTAGACGATCCGGCAACCAATGACAACGATTTCACCATCAAAGGGAGCTATGCCTGGACCTGGCCCAGGTTTTATAAAAAACGCAATGACATTGTCAAAACCATCATCGCCTGCGGGCAGCAGGACGATGGAACGTGGGAGGCACCATGCATCATAGGGTTGTGCGAGATAGAAAATTTCTTTGTCCTCTTCCAGCTTATCAACGATACCCCGCTTTCACGTCTTGGTTACGGTATTATTCACCGGGATTCCCCGGATCCCCGCGGTATGGACGTGGCGCTCCTCTACAGGAAAGAACGATTCCGCCCCCAGGGTACCACCTTTTACAGGATACCCGACGGGAAAGGCGGTACCCTGGGGACAAGGGAAATCCTTTATGTCAGGGGAGTACTGGACCAGAGAGACACCCTTCATTTTTTTGTGAACCACTGGCCCTCCCGCCGGGGCGGAGCCGGGGCCCAAACCCACAGACAAGCCGCATCCAATATCCTTCAAAGGGTAGTTGACAGCATAGGCAATGCTTCTGCGGGGGCCCGGATCGTGGTTATGGGCGATTTCAACGATCCTCCGCAGGCAGCGACCCTGCAAAGCCTGGCCTCGGGCCGCCTGATAAACATATCTCCGCCGGATACGTATAAATACGCCGGTGCCTGGGAGTGCATGGACCAGTTCCTGGTCAGTTCTTCTTTGTACCGGGATCTGGAATATGTAAAAGTAGCACGGCTGCCGCATTTGCTGGAGCGCGACCAGACACACCTGGGTCACAAACCCAAACGAACCTATCAAGGGCCGGCCTATAAAGGCGGGATCAGTGACCACCTGCCGGTAACCTTAAAATTTATTACCTTTGCTTCTTATGGCATCTCAACCCGTAAAGACACCCCTGATGGAGCAGTATTTTGCCATTAAGGCAGATTATCCTGACGCCCTGATGCTTTTCAGGGTGGGTGACTTTTATGAAACATTTGGAGAGGACGCCATCAAAACATCAAAGGCGCTGGGCATAGTACTTACCCGCCGGGCCAACGGGTCGGCCTCCTCGGTAGAGTTGGCCGGATTTCCTTACCACGCCCTGGACACCTACCTGCCCAAATTGGTACGTGCCGGGTATAAGGTAGCTGTATGCGACCAGCTGGAAGACCCCAAACTGGCAAAAAAGATTGTTAAAAGAGGCATTACCGAGGTAGTCACCCCCGGACTTTCCTACAATCCCAGCCTGCTTGACGCTTCTGAGCACAACTTTCTGGCAAGTCTTTATCTGCACAGGGAAGGAACAGCTGAAACGGCAGGAATAGCTTTTACCGACATATCTACCGGCACCATCCAGATAGCCCAGGGAGACATGGCTTATACCGGCAGTCTTTTATCGCAATACGCCCCCCGGGAAATTCTGGTACAACGGGGAACCGAAAAATTCTGGAAATCCCGGACAGACCAACAGGTTTATTTCTCCACAATAGATGACTGGGCTTTTGTTCATGCTGCCGCCCGGGAAAAAGTGAAAACGCATTTTGGTGTAGACAGCCTGAAAGGATTCGGGGCTGAAAACCTTCCTTTGGCCATATCTGCCGTCGGGGCCATGCTTTTTTACCTGGAAATGAACAAGTATTCCAGTTACAGCCACCTGTGCACCCTGCAGCGCATAGACAAGGAACATTTTATGTGGCTTGACAAGTACAGTATCCGCAACCTGGAATTGTTCCCCCGTTCAGAAAACCACGAAAAAGGAGCCAGCCTGATAGAGGTTATAGACAAGACACGCACCCCCATGGGAGCCAGACTGCTTCGCCAGTGGCTGGTGATGCCCCTGCGCTCCCGCACAGCCATCGAAGAACGCCACAATGTGATATCATCCCTGCTGGAACAATGGGAACTGGCCGGTAAACTGGGCAAGTTGCTTTCTCAGACAGGTGATATGGAAAGGATAGTTTCCAGGGCTGCAGCCGGCAGGATCACTCCCCGGGAAGTAGCACAACTCAGGACCGGGCTAAAACAGGCTTCCCGGATAAAAACGCTGATCCAACAAATCCCGTCAGAAGATCCGGTACATGAACTGGCCGCCGGGCTGGACCACTGTACTGCATTGACAGACAAGCTGCAGCATATGATTGTTCCCTCACCCGCGGCACAACCCGGAAAAGGCCAGGTGATTGCCCCGGGAGTGGATCCTCAGCTGGACGAATTGCGCCATATCCTTTCGCACAACAAAGACTACTTGCAGCAAATGCAACAGCAGGCAGCCGGCCAGACGGGCATATCTTCCCTTAAAATAGGCTTTAACAACGTATTCGGGTATTATATAGAAGTCCGCAACACCCATAAAGACAAAGTGCCAGCGTCCTGGATTCGCAAACAGACTCTTGTAAACGCAGAGCGCTACATTACAGAAGAGCTCAAATCCTATGAAGAAAAAATACTCGGGGCCGAGGAAAAAATAGCACAGATTGAGCAGGACCTGTTTAACCAGGTGGTCGAAGCCATACGTGCAACCATACCTCCCATACAGCAGAACGCGCGCATCCTTGCCCGGCTCGACTGCCTCGTGGGTTTTGCCATTCTGGCCAGGGAACAAAAATATGCCAGACCCCGGATGCAAGATGACGATGTGATTGACATCCGCCAGGGGCGGCACCCGGTACTGGAAACACTCATGCCCCCAGGAGAAGCGTATGTCCCCAACGACGTGTACCTGGATAGCGGCGGGCAGCAGATCATCATTCTTACCGGACCCAACATGGCGGGAAAATCGGCCTTGCTGCGACAGACCGGACTCATCATGCTCCTGGCGCAGATAGGATCCTATGTTCCGGCCAAAGAAGCCAGCCTGGGGATCATAGATAAATTGTTTACCCGCGTGGGGGCTTCGGACAACATAGCCCGCAGGGAATCCACCTTTATGGTAGAGATGCTGGAATCGGCGGCCATCCTTAACAATGTGACCGACCGCTCCCTGGTGCTTTTTGACGAAATTGGACGCGGAACCAGCACCTACGACGGGATCTCCATAGCATGGGCCATCGTGGAATACCTGCACGAAAAGCCCGGGGCACGCGCAAGAACGCTTTTCGCCACCCACTACCACGAACTCAACCAAATGACAGAACAATATCCCCGGGTCAAAAATTTTCACATAGCCGTGAAAGAGCGGGGACAAAAGGTGCTATTTTTACGAAAAATGATTTCCGGGGGTGTAGAACACAGCTTTGGCATCCACGTGGCCACCATGGCCGGAATGCCTCGCAGGGTCATCCTCACGGCACAGGAAGTGCTCAAGATCATGGAGACCGGCAAAGAACGGCCGCCATCTCCCGAAAGACCCAGGCAACTTTCTTTCTTCCAGCTGGAAGATCCGCTGTTGCAGGCCCTCAAAAGAGACATCGAATCTATTGACATAAACAGATTAACGCCCCTGGAAGCATTTGATGCCTTACGGGAATTGAAAAGAAAAATCGGACAAAAAGAATGAAAAAGATCTTCAGAAGCATCAACATCTTCTTTAAACTGCTGGGTGAAAGTTTTGTAATGGCCTATGATTCAGTCAAGGGAGATAAATTCAGGGCCTTTCTCTCCCTACTGGGGGTAACCATCGGTATCTTTTCCATTGTAGCCGTCTTCACGGCTATCGAGGCTCTGGAAAAAAATGTCCGGAACATGTTTTCCGCGCTGGGAACCGATGTAGTTTACATCGATAAATTTTCCTGGGAAGCCTTTGCAGAAGAGGGAGGTTTTAAATGGTGGGAATACAGACAGCGTCCCAACAACACGTATGAAGAATTTGTTTTCCTTCAAAAATCGCTGACGCACGCAGACATGCTGGCCCTTTCTGTCTACACGTCAACCAATGTGAGCTATGAACGCAACACCATTCGCAACGCGGGAGTCCAGGGGGTAACCTATGACTGGAACAAGATCTCTTATTTTGAGATTGGGGAAGGCCGTTATTTCACCCCCGCCGAAGCATCCGAAAACATCCCGCTGGTGGTGATTGGCCAGAACGTGGCCGATGAGTTATTCCCCGCAGGAATATCACCGGTCGGCAGCAACATTAAGATCGGGGGTTTTACCACCCGCGTGATTGGCGTTATCAAGAAAAAAGGCGAATCCCTGTTTGACCCCATAAGCTATGACGATGCCGTCATCATTCCCATGCCTTTTATCCGCAACTTCCTGGACCTGAGAAATACGTCCCCCAGCATAGTGGTACACAAGGATCCCGTGGCCGATGAGGAGGAATTTATGGCCGAGCTGCGCAATGCCATGCGGGCAGTTCGCCGCCTTAAGCCCATTCAGAAAGACAACTTTGCCCTGAACCGGATGTCGTTCCTGGACGATGCCCTGTCTCAGCTTTTCAACGTCATTTCACTGGCCGGCTGGGTGATCGGTGGCTTTTCCATTCTCATTGGAGCTTTTGGTGTGGCCAATATCATGTTTGTTTCCGTTAAGGAAAGGACCCATATCATAGGCATTGAAAAAGCCATGGGGGCCAAAAGCTCCTTTGTGCTGACCCAATTCCTTTTTGAAGCCGTACTGCTGGCTATTCTGGGGGGGCTCATAGGGATCCTTATCGTATGGGGCCTTACCGTTTTTGTCACCCACCGCTATGATTTTGTGATGACCATGTCTGTGGGCAACGTAATGCGCGGGGTGCTGATATCGGGGCTGGTAGGTGTTGTGGCAGGCTTTATCCCGTCCCTGCAGGCCGCCAGGATGAACCCCGTGGATGCTATGAACCAGCATTGAGAACGGCGGCCACCTGCTGCGTCAGTTGAATGAATTCCTCCACTCCCAATTGCTCGGGTCGTTGTCCCGACAAGGGCGAGGTAAAATTGGTTTTTTCACCCAATAACGATTTCAGGCTGTTGTGAATGGTTTTCCGGCGCTGGTTGAAAGTTGCCCGGACCACTTTGCGGAACAAATCTTCGGGGCACCCCAGGGAAGTCCTGTCATTGCGGGTAAGGCGGATAACACCCGACTGCACCTTTGGCGGAGGGGTAAAAGCACCGGCAGGCACGGTAAATAAATATTGCGTATCGTACCAGGTCTGCAACAGTACGCTCAGGATCCCGTAGGTTTTTGATCCCGGGGGAGCACAAAACCTTTCGGCCACCTCTTTCTGGAGCATGCCCACGATCCTGGGGACCGATCCGCGCCATTCCAGCACCCTGAAGAAGATTTGTGAAGAAATATTGTAAGGAAAATTTCCTATCAGAGAAAATTCGTGCGGAAAAACAGAACGGGATACCGTGAGAAAATCACCGGTAATGAGCCGGTCACCCAGGCCGGGGTATTTTTTTTGCAGAAAAGCCACCGATTCCCTGTCCAGTTCTATGGCATAGTAGTCAATACCCGGTTTTTCCAGCAGAAAAGACGTAAGAACACCCGTTCCCGGTCCCACTTCCACTACTGCGCATCCCTGTCCGGTCATTGTTCCTGTACCCGGCAATAAACTTTCTACTATGCGCCAGGCAACCTGGCGGTCGTTGAGAAAATGTTGTCCCAGTGATTTTTTAGGCCTTACTTCCATGACGATGCAAAGGTAGTTTTTATACCTTTACAGAAATTTAACACTTTAATCTATGAAAAGAACTGTCATTATTTTGGCCGCACTGCTGGTCCTGGTCTCCTGTTCCGGCTACAGGGCACACAAAGCGGATATCCGCCTGGATGAACTTGGGAAGGAACTCAATGCGGTGGGATTGTCAGTTGCCGTGATTTGCGATAACCAGGTGGTATATACCGGGGCAACCGGTTTCAAAAACCTGGAAACCGGCGAGCCCCTGGATTCATCCCATTTGATGCGTATAGCCTCCATATCAAAAAGCTTTACCGCCACTGCCATAATGCAGCTTTATGAAGCGGGTTGTTTTGACCTGGATGATGACATTGGAAAAGCGCTCGGCTTCCCGGTAAGGAACCCCCTTTACCCGGACATACCCATCACATACAGGATGCTGCTTTCCCATACTTCCAGCCTGAGCGACAGTGCCGGCTACTTTACCCTTGACGTGATCCGCCCTGATATCACCGGGGACGTGTCGCGATCCTTCAATGCCTATGCACCCGGAACCGGCTATCAATATTGCAACCTGGGGTTCAACACCCTGGGGACCCTTGTGGAGATCCATTCAGGGGAACGCTTTGACCAATACGTCCGGTATAATATACTGGAACCACTTGGAGTCTATGCCTCGTTCAATGTTAACGACCTGGACACCACCCGTTTTGCCACCATTTATACGTTTCAGCAAGGGCAGTTTATACCCCAGCCGCAGGCATATAATTCCAGAATAAGTGACATTGAGAATTATGTGATGGACTCCTCTACGGTTATCTTTTCCCCTACCGGAGGTCTTAAGATCAGTGCCCCTGATCTGGCACGCCAGGCATTGGTACAGATCAACGACGGGACCCTGGACGGCCGGGAAGTGCTTACCCCGCAAAGCGTGGCACTCATGCAGACGCCCCTAAGCCCGGGAGGCCCGGATTCTGCGGATACAGGCCTTGGATACGGATTTGCCCTGCAAAAGACCGACAAACTGATAGAAGGAGAAATCATGACCGGGCATACCGGAAGCGCTTATGGACTTTTCTCGGCTATGTTCTTTGAAAAGGATAAGAAATTTGGATTCATTGTCCTATGCAACGGCTGTGATACGTCAATCCCCCGCAGGGAAAACGGATTCATGCCCGTTCAGACAGACGTGATCAACGCCCTGTACGACATCTTTATCCGGTAAGGGCCTGTGCCCTTTATTTAAGACCCAGTTCCTTTTTTTGCAAGGCATCAATTTCGGCGGGAGCATCTATCATGACATCCCTGCCGGAATTGTTTTTTGGGAATGCGATGAAATCGCGAATGCTTTCCGAACCGCCAAAGAGCGAACACAAGCGGTCAAATCCGAAGGCAATTCCTCCATGCGGGGGCGCCCCAAAGCGGAAGGCATCAATGATGAAAGAAAATTTGGCATTGACTTCTTCAGGACCCATGCCCAGTATCTGAAACATTCTTTCCTGCATACGGGCATCATGTATCCTTATGGATCCTCCGCCAATTTCGGTACCGTTAAGCACCAAATCGTAAGCGTTGGCATTTACGCGCTCCAGGTCACGGGAATCGTCGCTGTAGAATTTGTCCAGGTCTTCCGGTTTGGGGGCGGTAAAGGGATGATGTTTGGCGTAGAACCGTTGTGTTTCTTCATCCCATTCCAGCAACGGGAAGTCGTACACCCATAAAGGAGCAAAAACGTCTTTATTCCTCAATCCCAGCCGGTTGCCCATTTCCAGACGCAAGCTCCCCAGCGCTTCCCGGGTTTTGGTTTTCTTTCCGCTCATTACCAGCAACAAGTCGCCGTCTGTTGTCCCGCACAACCCTCCCCAGCGGGCCAGCGCCTGCTGGTCAAAATATTTGTCCACAGATGATTTATAGACCATCAATCCATCGCCTTCTGCCAGGCAGCGCACATAAACCAATCCGGAACCGCCTATCTGCGGTCGCTTCACCCATTCTGTAAGTTCATCCAGCTGTTTTCTGGTGTACCCGGCTGCCCCCTTGACGCATATGGCCCCCACATAGTCAGCGTTCCGAAAGACGCCGAATCCGGTGTCTCTTGTAAGGGGGGTAAGATCGTTTATCAACATATCAAACCGTATGTCGGGCTTATCACTGCCGTATTTTTCCATAGCAGTCTGGTAGGACATGCGGGGCAGGGGAGCAGGTATTTCAATATCCAGTACAGTTTTAAACAGGTGGCAGATCAATCCTTCAAATTGTGCCAGGACATCGTCCCGTTCCACAAAAGACATTTCACAGTCTATCTGGGTGAATTCGGGTTGCCGGTCTGCCCTCAGGTCCTCGTCCCGGAAACAGCGTACAATCTGAAAATATTTGTCGTACCCGGCAATCATGAGCAACTGCTTGAATTGTTGCGGACTCTGCGGCAAGGCATAAAACTGTCCCTGGTTCATGCGTGAGGGAACGACAAAATCCCGGGCTCCTTCCGGGGTCGATTTGATCAGAAAGGGAGTTTCTATCTCCAGAAACCCGCCACCACTCAGATAACTGCGTGTCTGCTGCGCTATGCGGTGCCTGAGCATCATGGCTTGTTGCAACGGGGGCCTGCGCAGGTCCAGGTATCGGTAACGGGCGCGCAGCTCTTCCCCGCCATCGGAGTTTTCCTCTATCGTGAAAGGCGGTATTTGCGCAGGATTCAGCACCTGTATCCCGCTCAGGGAAATCTCAATTTCTCCGGTAGGTATCTTCGGATTCTTGCTGCTTCGCTCCACCACCATTCCCTCTGCCTTGATAACATACTCGCGGCCCAGCGATTCGGCCGTATCTTTTACCGCGGCGGGGGAATCTTCTTTCACCACCAGCTGGGTAATCCCGTACCGGTCACGCAGGTCTATGAAAGTCATCCCGCCCAGTTTTCTTATCCGTTGTACCCACCCGGCCAGGGTAACCTGCCGGCCTGTACATGATAGGTCAAGTTCGCCGCATGTGTGTGTCCTGTACATATCGTTAGTTTTATGCCCGCAAAGGTAAATAGAAAATGGCTACCTTTGCTTTGCCATGAAAAACTATTTGGATCTGCTGCAACACATACTGGAGCACGGGACAGACAAAGAAGACAGGACCGGGACGGGCACGCGGAGCGTGTTTGGATACCAGCTGCGCTGTCCCCTGGAAGAAGGGTTTCCGCTGCTTACCACCAAAAAGGTTCACCTCAAATCCATCATTTATGAGCTGTTATGGTTCCTGCGCGGAGACACCAATGTTGCCTACCTTAACGACAACGGAGTAACCATATGGGATGAATGGGCAGACCAGCGGGGAGACCTGGGTCCGGTCTACGGGAAACAATGGCGTTCCTGGGAAACAGCAAAAGGACAAACCGTTGACCAGATAGCATCGCTTATTGAAGGCTTACAATCAAACCCCAATGGAAGACGCCACATTGTCAGCGCATGGAATGTGGGGGAAATTCCCCGGATGGCACTTCCGCCCTGTCACGTTCTCTTCCAGTTCTATGTCGCAGACGGAAGACTTTCCTGTCAGCTTTACCAGCGCAGTGCCGATGTTTTTCTGGGCGTCCCTTTCAACATTGCTTCCTATTCTTTGCTTACCCTTATGGTGGCTCAGGTGTGTGGGTACAAACCGGGGGATTATATCCACACGTTCGGGGATGTGCATATTTACAAAAACCACACAGACCAGGTACGCCTGCAACTTTCACGGACTCCCCGGCCGCTGCCGCAGATGGTTCTGAATCCGGAACGTCGTGATATTTTTGGATTTGAATACACCGATTTTTCCCTCCTGAATTACAATCCCCATCCCGCTATCAAAGCCCCGGTTGCCGTATGAACAAACAGAATATCAACCGCTCCTTCAGACTATCGCTGATTGCCGTGCTGGGCCCTTCAGGGGAACTGGGCGTTCGCAACGGGTTGTTGTGGCACATTACCGAAGACCTCAGGCATTTCAAGTCCCTGACCCTGGGACATACCGTGATCATGGGCCGCAGGACTTACGAATCGCTAGGAAAACCCCTGCCCGGACGCAACAACGTAGTGATTTCCCGCTCCGGGAAAAAGCTGGAAGAAGTACTGGCGACACTAAACGATCAGACAGAAGTGTTCATTATTGGAGGGGCTCAGATCTACCGGCAAACCATGCCCCTGGCAGACAGGCTTTACATCACCCACGTGCAGGCTCCGCTGCCCCCAGATGGAGCCGATGTGTTTTTCCCGACCATAGATCCCCTGGTCTGGCAGGAGGTATCGCGCCAGGATTTTTCAAGGGGAGCTACTTTTCCGTATCCTTTTTCTTTCGTAACATACCAACGCCGGCAAACACAACCGCAGCCAGCAATGCCAGCAGCAAGGCCGAGGAACTGATGCGTGAAATCAGTATACCCGTTGTGTAGGAAGCAGGAAGGTAAGTAAAACGTATCCGGTGTTCCCCGGCAGGCACATATAAAGTGCGGGTGATGTAATTGGACCGCAGGATGGGCACCTCTTCCCCGTCTATCCAGGCTTTCCACCCTTTGGGATAAAAAACCTCTCCAAAAACCACAATCCCGTCCTTTTCCATGGAAGCCTTGTATTCGAGCGTATTGGGAGAATAAGACGTTAATGTGACAGCCGATTCCGACGGGCTGGCAGCCTGAACCCATTCCACCGGGGCATCACGCATAACAGCCGTTGTCCGCAGATCGGTGCGGGAAAGGGCTTCAAGCTCTTCCAGGTTGCTTTCTGCACCCGTAATGGAAGACACCACCCAGGCATTTCCCAGGGCATGAGGATTCACAACCGGCGCACCGTCTTTGGAAAGGATAACATACCGCGTGTTTAGCAGGTTCATGACCGGGGTGCGGGTCTGTGTCCCCTGCCAGGCAAATATGGCTGAAGCCTCGTCCAGCGTCTGGCACTGGCTCAGCTTGTCTATGAAATACTGCATTTCAGGTACCAGGTGGCGGTCTATCACGTCCTGGTACCGTTGCAGCTTGGCCGCATTGTATCCACCTATGGATTTGTGGTGATAACTGGGGCGGGAGTCCGAAAAAGGATTTCCGGTAAGATCCAGTACGCGGTAATACAAATCCGGGTCCTCCTTTATAAGCTTATCTACAGGCCTTTCTGCGAACTGGGTGCTGTAATGGCCGGGGGTAACAAAATGCGAATCGTTTAAATACCTTCTGGCAGCAGGCAGGTAATCCACCATAAGCAGGATACCCAGGGCTGCAATCGCCCATGACTGTTTTATTTTTTTATTGATACCCAGCCAGATAATAACGGCAGCGGCCGCTATCAGAAAGGCAGAGCGGAGGGCATCCTGGCGTAGCAACCCTTTACGGTCTGCCACAAGGGCGGGGATCAGTTCTCCTGGGAGCGAGGCATCGGATGGTCCTGTAAAAGAACCGGCCAGGGAAGGCACCAGGGCAAATACCAGGCACAGTCCGGCGGTAATGCCCAGACTCCAGTAAATGGCCCTTGTCGATTTTTGCCCGGGGTATTGATTTTCCAGCAGGGTCCATACGGCATAAATGCCCAGCACCGGTACCACCATCTGCCAGATGACCAGGATCATGCTCACCGTGCGGAACTTGTTATAAAGGGGAATATACCGGAAAAACAGCGCAGAAAACCACTCCAGGTGGTATCCCCAGGACAGCAGCAGCGCCAGTACGCAAACCCCGGCCAGTGCCCATTTCAGAGGCCCTTTAACCAGGATCAGCCCCAACACGAAAAAGAAGAGCATAATGGCTCCCATATACATGGGACCTGCGGTGAAGGGTTGTTCTCCCCAGTAAAGGGGCATGTTGGAAATTATGCTGTTGGGGTTATATCCCATGCCCGAAAGTTTTTCATAGGTGTGTGAATCCTTGTCCAGCGCCCCCACAGATGGACCGCCATAGAAATCGGGAATCATCATATTGAAGGACTCCATCCTGGAATAACTCCACTGCGTGGCATAGTCCATATCAAGCCCTTTGCGGGGTGTATCGCCCTCCGGAGTTTCCAGTTCAGATCCGCCGCGCATGGAATACCTTGTATATTCATAAGTGGGTAGCAGGTGATTTGCCGAGGTGGCCAATCCCAGCAATCCGGCAGCAACCAGCAACACCGTGGTTCGTACAAAATGTGGCACCCTGTGCCCGATAATGGCTTCTGCCAGCAAACCGCCTACGGTAAAGACCATGATGAATCCCAGGTAATAGGTGATTTGCGGATGATTGGCAGCTACCTGGAAACTTACGGTCAGGGCAAAAAACAAGGCTCCCGTCAATGCGTTTTTGCGGTATGCATACGCCAGTGAAGCCAACACCCAGGGCATGTAGGCAATGGCAATCATCTTGGTTACATGCCCAGCCTGTATGATCTGCATATTGTAAGCACAGAAAGTTATGGCCAGGGCTCCCCCTATGGCCAGCCACCCGTTTACCCCCAGAGCAAGAAACAGAAGAAACCCGCCCACAAGAGACAGGAACAGGTAAGAGGCCGGCGCTGCACCCGCTTCCAGAACGCGGCTGATGACCCGGGTGTAATTGCCCCGTGTGACTTTGTTAATGGTCACGGTAGGCATACCGCTGAACATAGCGTTGGTCCAGCGGGCTTCATCTTCATGCGTCTGATTGTACTCTTTGGCTTCTCTGGCCATGGCCTGCCAGGCCGTAATATCTCCCTGGTTGAGGATTTTACCCTGAAAAACCTGTGGAACAAAGCCGTAGGCAATGGCCATAAACAGCACGGCGGCTACCGGGTAAACGAGCCATTTTTTAACGGGAATTTTCTGCATAACACGCGTATTTTATAACAAAGGTAAAAAGAAAGGGCGTATATTTGTGTAAAACCGGCTCTTTATGAAACGTGACGAATTTTCAGGATTTTTCGGTGTCCTGGTGGCCACGGTGGGTTCTGCTGTGGGACTGGGTAACCTTTGGCGCTTCCCATACCTGGTGGGACAAAACGGAGGAGCTGCCTTTATCCTCATTTATCTTGCTTTTGTACTGGTGATCTGCCTGCCCATAATGATCTCCGAATTCATTATCGGCCGCCGGACCCAGGCCAACACCGTCAAAGCGTTCCAGATGCTGGCCCCCCGTACTCCCTGGGGCGCCGTGGGCATTGTGGGTGTTGTCGCCGCTTTTTGCATTTTGGCTTTTTATACCGTTGTGGGGGGCTGGACAATGGATTACATTTTCCGCTCCGTGATCCACGTCTTTTCCACCCCCGATGCCTCTGCCATAGAAAGCCAGTTTGCAGCCCTGGTTACATCCCCAATCCGGCCCATATTCTGGACAATACTGTTTATCCTGCTCAGCGCCCTGATAGTCATGTCCGGCATCAAGAAAGGAATTGAGAAATATTCCAGGATCATGATGCCCTTTTTGTTTTTCATGGTTGTCATTCTGATGATCCGTTCCGTCACCCTCCCGGGGGCAGAAAAAGGAATTTTATTTTTGGTAAAACCGGATTTTTCCAAAATCAATACCCAGGTAGCCCTGGCTGCCCTGGGTCAGGCCTTTTTTTCGCTCAGTCTGGGCATGGGCTGCATGATCACCTATGGTTCGTACATCCCCAAAAGGGAAAATCTGACCAAACTGGCCTTTACTACGGCCATGTCAGATACCCTGTTTGCCATACTGGCCGGACTGGCCATTATGCCGGCCGTGTTCTCCTTCGGGATATCGCCGCAGGAAGGTCCCGGACTCGTTTTTATTGTTCTTCCACGAATCTTTGCCCAGATACCGCTGGGGAACATTTTTGCCGTTATGTTTTACCTGATCCTGTTCATAGCGGCCATCACCTCGTCCATATCGCTGCTCGAGGTGGTGACTGCCTATATTACAGAAAAGTTGAAAATGAAACGGAAAACAGCTGTAGCCATCATATCGGCTTTGGTGGCGGTCTGTGCTTCTTTCAGTTCCCTGTCTCAGGGCGTATTGCAGCACGTGAAAATATTTGGGAAATCCATATTTGATTTCTTTGACTACCTCTCTGCCAATATACTCCTGCCTCTTGGCGGCTTGTCCATTGTCCTGTTTGTGGGGTGGTACATCAAGAAGTCAACTGTCTATGATGAATTTACAAATCAGGGTACCCTTAAGGGCACCCTGTTCCGCGCTTATTATTTTCTCATACGTTATGTGGCCCCCGTTGCGATAGCGGCCGTATTTGTGGATCTTATCGTACGGTAATACCCAGGTGCCAGTTCCCATTATAACCCAGGTCCACCAAAGAGGTAGTGGTCTGGTCTCCTTCTCCTGAACTCAGCAGCAACAGGTTGCCACCCTCCTGGGCGGGTCCATCCCCGTCTGTCATTAATACAGGGGTGGCTCCCTGTTGTTTTATGATCATATTCAGGATCACCCCGTCGCCTTCCTGGATCTGCACATTGTAATTTTCCGTTAC